>JAGQQG010000050.1 GCA_020426325.1 Planctomycetaceae bacterium
CCTCCGGGATGCTTGAACGAAGTGGTGGATTGGTCGGGAAATGACCAGGTCACCCCGTCGCTTGATTGGATGCTCGCTTCTGGTGAAATTCCGAAAACTGACGCAAGAGTTTTTCCGTCTCGTCGTCGTCCAGAGAGCGCGATCCCTCGCACTTCTCGGAGAGTTCAACCACTCTCCGTTGATGTGACTGTTCTTCCCGGCGCCATTTGAGGTTATCAAGTGACCGCCGAAGGAGGAGAGGACAGTCGTCCGTCGTGTTGCTACCGCGATGCGTGTCCGCCGCTGCGCGGAGTTTGTCTTCAATTCGTTTGGTGCTCGCCTGTTCGCCCAGCCACACTGCGAGTTGTTTCGCTGCTTCATTCCCATCCAGAGCAGAAAGCAACCGACCGAACGTTACCTGTTCCTCGCCCAGTTCATCGATGTCGATGCACGCCTGGGCGATGGTTCGCAGTGTGGGGTTGGTGAAGTCGTCTGTCCCAATTTCCTGTCTCACCCTCGTGGTCCACAGGGGAGCACCGATGATGCACTGAAGCAGATCGCATTCCAGCCGATCGTCCCGAGTGGGCTGTCCCTGGAGAATTCGCTTCACCGTAACCGGCACCTCTGCTCGATCGACACGGTGCACTGACTGTCTCGTTTGAGACTGACTCTGTGGCACACCTTGCCGTGCCTGTTTGTATTGTTCCCGCACCACATCCTCTGACAGGCCCAAACGCTCAGCTGTCCGGTGAAGGAGCAGGTCTTCCCGGACGTTCTTCGCCAAACGAGGCACCTCCGCCATCATACTGACGACATCCGCGAGAATTCGCTGGCGCCCATCGACCGTCTGCAACCCGTGCCGATTACGGGAGGCATTGAAGACAAAGTCAAAGGCTTCCGGAGCAGATTCGATCATTTGTTGCAGTCGTTCTGGTCCGTGGTTTGTCACAAACTCTGCCGGGTCTTCCCCCGATGGCAGGGTGAGGATGCGCAGGTCGACATCCTGTGCGAGGAACCGGGAGACGGCACGTTCGGAGGCCTTCTGTCCCGCTTCATCGCCGTCGTACACGAGGACGACTCGCTTCGCAAATCGTTTGATCGTTGTGACCTGCATTTCTGTCAGTGCCGTCCCCAGTGTTGCGACCACGTTTCGCAAGCCCGCCTGATGCAGGGCAATGCAATCCGTGTACCCTTCCGTGACCACAACCGTCTGAGAGTCCTTCATCTCCTCTCGGGCGTGATTTAACGCATAAACGAGGCGGCTTTTGTGAAAGACCGGGTTCTCATTACTGTTGACATATTTACCAAAACTAGCATCTGCTCCTGGTAAAACACGTCCTCCGAAGCCGACAGGCTGTCCACGCTCGTTGTGAATCGGGAACATGACCCGATCCCGGAAATAGTCGTAATGACCCGGACCATTGTCACGTTCTCTCGCGAGTCCGACGGACACCAGCTGTTGCGGGGTGAATTTTCCGCGCGATTGATCCAGCAGCCACGACCAAGCATTCGGAGCGTAACCCAGCCGAAACTGTTCGACCGTCTCCCGAGTGAAGCCTCGCTCTGCGAGATACTTTCGCACTGGTTCCGCAGCCGGATCATTCTTCAGGGAGTGATGAAACAAACCTTGTGCCCACAACAGGGCTTCGTGGAGTTTCGCCTTGTCGAGACCCGGTGTTCCCGGTCGCTGCTGACCTCGTGCCGGAATCGGAACGTTCGCCCGGAGTGCGAGAATCTCCAGTGCCTCACGGAACTCGACGTTCTCCCGCTGCATCACAAAGGTGAAGCAGTCTCCCCCCGTATTGCAGACCCAGCAGCGGAAAGACTGCTGATCCGGATAGACACGCATCGAGGGGTTATGATCTTCGTGAAAGGGGCAAAGCCCGACGAACTCGCGTCCGCCGCGCATGCTCTGCAGCCGGACCGCTTCACCCACCAGCCCGACAATGTCGGTCTTGGCACGAACCGTTTCCTTGAAATCGTTCGACGGCTCAGCAGACACCCGCACCTCCGAATACGACACGATCACAAGGACTCAACACACAAGCTGTCAAAGCCACAGTGATTCCGCAGCTCCAATCGCCAGTCGTCATGACGGCCTCATCAAGGCCGATCAGATGGGAGGAGTGTCGGTCTTGTCAAGACCTGCGACAAGTGTACGAATAGTCACAATCGGCCCCGATCATCGACATTGATCCCACCAAAGGATTCTACTCCACGCCACGACATGGTCAAGAAATCGGCGGATCTTCCACGAGTGTTCCTCGTACCACAACCCAATGACCGATCGAGAGTTAAAGAACCCCCTCACCGTTCACCCCTCCGCAGCACCACCACACGGAGCATCACCCACAAGCCGCCTCAAGCGATCATCCCGCGCGACCGTCAGGCTCCACCCCTAAAACACTCGACACTTGGGAGATCGGGACGCTGCCAACAGGGCAGGCACTGTTTATTCAATGACGATTCAAACTGGCAAAGCAGCGTTGATCCAGCCGGTACAGGACGAATGACACTCCGCCAAAGATCGATGAGGCGAACTTGATCATGGGCAGAGCATCCTTCTATCGCTTTGCCACCAGACCTTTGGGACCTCCAGTTGGGGCACTCTGCTTATCACACACGTCAGTCAATTTGAGAGCAATTCTTGAAGCGTCGGCAAAAGCTGATCGCCTGGTATCTGATGTTGGTTGCCTTGGGAAAGGTCTTTGAGTTGCCATTCTCCCTGGGCGAACTCCTGTGAACCGGCGATCAGGGCGAAGCGGAAGCCTTTGCGGTCTGCGTACTGCAGTTGCTTTTTGAGAGGACGCGACTGGGGGTAAACCTCGGTTGCGATGCCTTCGCTTCTGAGTTGGCGGGCCATCCGGAGATAGTCGCCGCTGTGGGACTCGTCGAAGAACACGATCAGCACAGATGCTGGTGTTGATGTGCTGTCTAATCGTCCGAGTTCCTCCATTGCGGCGAGGAGCCGGTCGAGACCGAGGCTGGCACCGACTCCGGGGAGCGGTTGGCTCGTAAACAGGTCTGCGAGGTTGTCGTAGCGACCGCCTGAGCAGACGCTGCCGATGTCCGGCAGGTCGTCCAGGAATGTCTCGTAAATAGTGCCCGTGTAATAGTCCAAACCGCGCGCGATTGAGACGTCGAGGGCCACGCGTTCATCGGCCACGCCTGCTGTGCGGACGGCATCAAACAGTTGTCGCAACCGATTAACCCCTTCCAGTCCGCGTTCGTTGCCGTTCAGCAGCGATTCGACCTGATTCAGGACGTCCGAGGGGGAACCGGATAACTCTGCAAACGCGAGCACCTTTGCCGCCTGTTGCTCTTCGACACCGGGCAGGGAAGTGAGTTCAGTGAGAACGTTGTCGCGGCCGATCTTGGGAAGCTTGTCGAGTGCCCGGAGGACGCCGGTCGACTGCTCAGCCAGGTTGAGAGTCTCCAGCAGTCCGTTCAGCAATTGACGATGATTGACGCGGATTGTGAAACGCTCGAACCCGATGCGGGTGATCAGGTCGTGAATGACCAGCAGTGTTTCGATGTCAGCGATGTTGGAATCGGTGCCGATTGTGTCGAAGTCACACTGAATGAACTCGCGATACCGCCCGCGTTGCGGCTTCTCGGCCCGCCAGACGGGGGCGATGTGATACCGCTTGAAGGGGGTGCCGATGTCGTTGAGATGTTGAGCTGCGAACCGGGCGAACGGAATCGTCAGGTCGAACCGCATCGCGACGTCTCGGTCCCCCTGATCCTGAAACCGGAACATCTGCTTGTCGGTCTCGTCGCCCCCTTTCCCGAGGAGGATTTCGCTGTATTCGAGAGCCGGCGTATCGATGGGGCTGAACCCGTAGCTGCGATACACCTCACGAGCAATGGCGGTCAATTCCTCTCTCGCCATCGCGAGTCCGGGCAGAGAATCGCGAAAGCCTTTGAGAGTCTGCGGTTTGATGAGCGACTTGGACACGATGAAATCAGGACAGAAGTTCGAAGATGTTTGAAATGACGACGAGAACCAGCAGTCGTCAGACGCTGCTCAATACTGGCAGTTTGAGGTCGGACACACTCTCTGCCTGTTTGGGAACAGGGAATTTGTCCGGGAGCACGGCTTCGGCGTACTCCCAGAGTTGCTCGGGGGTCTCGAAGAACTTGTCGTAGACCGCATCATCCTCGAACTCACACTCGTCGGTCGTGTAGGCACGGCAGATATCAGGCCGGGTCTCATAGATGCCACACATGTAGTCTTCGCGGATGTGTTTGCAGTCAGCCATCACCATCAGGTACCACGTTTCGTCCTCGACGAAGATGGCCACGTTGCCGTGCAGCATGTACCAGCGGATGTGATCGAAATCCTGACGGGTTTCCGGGGCGTCGATCGGGAGAGCGAAGTAACGGCAACACTTGGCCGTACAATAGTCACAGGCGACCTCTCCCGGTTTGAGATCTTTCCTCTTCATACGTGGTCGACTCATCCTGATCGCCTTCTGCTAATAATACCGGGTGGCACGGACATTCTTGTCCGTGAATCCAGAGAAATCACAGGCAGGAATGCCTGTGTCAGCTTCTTCAACGGACAGCCAGCGGGCAGTGTAGTTGCTGGAACAGTCAGTGTGTATCCCCCGTTGACCGCTCTATCAGGGCTTCCGTAGGATTGACTGATGTGAGAGGTCGGAAGGAGGAAGGGGTTCGGCCCTCACGATCGCTGTGATTGGCAAAATGCGTCAAATCCCACCGTTTGCTGCTTCTTGCCAAAATGTCGTGTAAACCCCCTTCTGCGACCGATGGAAAACGAAACGGGTCACTGTGGTTGCTACAATGAACCGACTGTTCTTCGTCCTTCGAGTTCCAGGTTGACGCATGCATACTCTCAGTAAAGTCCTGCTCGGATTTGTCGCTGTGGCGGCAATCGCTGCGATCTTCCTGACGTCAATGCTGTATGACGCCCGGAACGAGTGGCTCAAACGTGTCACCACGCGACAGGAGACCGTGGCGAAAACTGAGGAAGACATTCGCAAGAAATCCCTGGTGGTCAGCGACCTGCAGAACGATGTGAACCGCCTCATGATGAACTGGGGCCGTTCGTGGGAGATCGCTCCGCAGAATGTCACGTTGCTTGACCCGGAGACCGGAGCCGTAGGACTGCAACTCGGTCTGAATGACGGGCTTGCAGTGCAGGAAAGTGCTGCTCAACAGGCGGGACAGGATCGTCTGCTCCCGACGATCTACCTGTTTGGAAACTCGCAGGATGGTACGGTCAGTTATCTGGGTGCCTTTCGAGTGACCCAAGTGACACCCGATCAGACAGCTGCTCAGCTCATTCGTCCCCCCCTCCCGGGTGAAGTCGATCAATGGCAGGTCCTGGCCGCCAATGGCATCCGTGTCTGGAACAACATCCCCAACAGCTGGCTCTCGTTGAATTCCAAATATCAGGGTCAGATCACCGAAGCTCAGCAGACTGTACAGGATGAAGAGGGACGGCTGGCGACACTGGAGGTACTGAACCAGAAATCCCAGGAACAACTGGCACGCCGCATGGCAGAACTCGAAGGGGACAACGATCCGCTCCCCGGAGCAAATCAGGATGTGATCGACGGACTGGTTCAGACCCTCAGAAACGAGGAGTCGACACGTAATCAGCAATTGCAGGTTCTCGATCAGCTCCGACATGAGTATCATGCCAAGTACAACGAATTGATCGACCTGCTGCAGCGAAACCGGAATCTCGAGAAACAGCTTCCGCAACCGGGGACGGAGAGCGAGCCCTCAACTGATCAGGCCACATTTGGGCAGTTGGAAGCAGAAGCCACAGTCCGGTAGAGCGATAATCGAGTGATCGGACCGTGCTGCGAGGCGATGTCAACAGGGAGGCCGCGTACGCCTGATGGGGATTGAGAGCCGCGACTACTTGCGAAGCGATGACGCCCCCCGTTCCAGGGGCGGGACCTTGCAGGGAACGAATGTCGTCAAGGCACTGATCATCGCCAACGTCGTGGTGTTTGTCCTGCAGTTGCTGACGGCCCAGAGTGGCCTTGTCGAATACTGGCTGGCGTTAGGTCCAGACCTGGTCACGGAGAAGTTCCAGATTTGGCGACTGCTGACATATGCGTTCTGTCACTCGCCTTTTTCTATCTTCCACATCCTGATGAACATGTACATCCTGTACGTGACAGGAACGCGAGTTCAGTCGTACTACGGGCCGAAGGAGTTCCTGCTGTTCTATCTCTCGGCTGCCGTCTTGTCGGGACTGGGCTTTGTGCTCATGGAACTGGTGTTGGGGCGGGGTGGGTACGCCATCGGTGCCTCCGGCGCCGTCGCGGCAGTGTTTATCGTCTATGCGATGCGCCATCCACGTGAAGTCTGGTTGCTGTTCTTCGTGATTCCCATACAGGTTCGCTGGCTCTGTATTGGATTCATCATTTACGACTTGCACCCTGTGCTTCTGGAACTCGGGGGACAACAGATGGGTTCGGGAGTTGCTCACGCGGCACACTTGGGAGGCTATCTGTTTGGCTTCCTGTACGAACGGAATCACTGGCATCTCAGCGGCCACCTTTCTGGGATGTCAACGAACAAGTTCAAACTCCCGAGGCGAAGAAGTCATCTGAAGGTTTACACACCTGCGGATGAGTCAGAGAATCTGGAGGCACGCGTGGACGAACTGCTGCAAAAAGTTCACGAGCAGGGGGAAGCCAGCCTCACCGAAGCCGAACGAGCCTTCCTGACCGACGCCAGCCGCCGGTATCGTACGCGTCTGTGAAGCTTTGATCGATTGAACCGTTGCTGTGGCTGCAATCAGTGTTCGTCTCACTCTCCAAGTTGTCCGGCGGGCGACACAACTCTCGACTGTTCGCTATACTTGCTTCGGCGGATGCTGAAGGAAGTGTAAGTGACGCTTCCGCGGCGGATGCACTCGATGAGCGACCCAGTGGTCACAGGGAGGACCCGATGCACAACGTGCTTGCTTTAATTCTCGCCGGAGGCAAGGGAACGCGACTGGAACCGTTGACGCGGGATCGCGCGAAACCGGCGGTTCCATTCGGTGGCGTTTATCGGATCATTGACTTTACGCTATCGAACTGCATCAACAGCGGGCTCCGGAAGATGGTCCTCCTGACGCAGTACAAAGCGTTGAGTCTCGACCGGCACATCAATCTCAGCTGGAGGTTTCTGTGCCGGGAGCTTGAAGAGTTCATTGATGTCCTCCCCCCAGAGCAGAGGATCGCTGAACAGTGGTATCAGGGAACGGCGGATGCGGTCTATCAGAATATCTACGCCATCGAGGACATCTCTGCTGAGCACATCCTGATCCTCGCGGGGGATCACATCTACAAGATGGATTACTCGGAACTGGTCCGGGACCATATCCAAACGAACGCAGACGCGACGATCGCCTGCCTGCCTGTCGATTGCGAACAGGGGCGAGACTTCGGCGTCATGGGCATCGACGATGAGCGCAGGGTCGTCCGGTTCGAGGAGAAGCCGGAGTCCCCATTTCCGATGCCTGGTGATCCGAGCCAGTGCCTTGCGTCGATGGGGATTTATGTCTTCAAGACCAAGTTCCTGTTTGATGAGCTGTGCCGCGATGCGACGCTCCCCGCCAGTCACCACGATTTTGGCAAGGACATCATTCCCTCAATCATTCACACGCATCAGGTGCATGCCTTTCCGTTTCATGACAAGAACACTGGAAAGCGGCACTACTGGCGAGACGTGGGCACGCTGGATGCTTACTACGAGGCCAACATGGATCTCGTTTCTGTGGATCCGGAACTCAACCTCTACGACCAGTCATGGCCGATTCGTAACTATCACCCGCCCTACCCTCCTCCAAAGTTTGTGTTTGCTCAGAGGGATGTTGAGCTCCCTCGCGTTGGACGGGCATTGGACAGTCTCGTGTGCGCGGGCACGATTGTCTCAGGCGGACAGGTCGAGCGGTCGATCCTCGGGCCGGGGGTCCGTATCAACAGCTGGGCCCATGTGGAAGATTCCATTCTGTTCGAGGGAGTGGACGTTGGGCGTAAAGCCCGAGTCCGCCGTGCCATCATCGACAAGCGTGTCGTCATTCCCGAGGGGATCGAAATCGGATTTGACCCGGATCATGATCGCGAGAGGGGCTTCACTATCACGGAATCCGGCATCACCGTGATTGGCAAGCAACATGCGTTCAAACGGCCATGACATGCAAGATCGTGCAGAGACGCACAGTTGTTTCAGTCTGTTTGTGTGATCGACTTTGACGTTGTATGAAGGATCGGGGTATATTTCATGAACATACGTTTCAGTGACACGCTTCTCAGATGTCGACAGTCGTAGAGAGTCCTCCCCCATTGGAGTGTCACATCAGCAGTTTTGAGGGCCCATCTCAGCAGCATCTCAGGAACGCATACCGTTTCTTACTGATCCTCTGAGCAAACTTCCTTTTTCGGTCCCTCATTATCATGGCCTCATCGACCGGTACGAACGAAATGAGCGGGTCAACGCATGCTGAGCATGACCAACTCAAGTCGCTCGGAAAGTATCAGATCAAAAAGAAGCTCGGTGCCGGGGGGATGGGTACCGTGTTTCTTGCCGTTGACCAACAGCTCAACCGCACCGTTGCGTTGAAGGTGCTGCCAAAGGACCGGGCCGAGAATCCGACACTCGTCAAGCGGTTCAAGTCAGAGGCGAAAGCGGCGGCACAGCTTGAGCACAAAAACATCGTTCGCATTTACGAAACCGGCGAGATCGACGGCTATCTGTACATCGCTTTGGAGTATGTCGACGGTATCGATGTCCATGAACTCGTGGTCAAACGCGGAGTCATCCCCGCCAAACGCTCGCTGGACATCATCCGGCAAGTCGCCTTCGCGTTGGAGCATGCCAGTTCCAAGCAGATTGTTCACAGGGATATCAAGCCTGCGAACCTGATGATCAAACGGGATGGGTCCGTCAAGCTGGCAGACATGGGACTGGCTCGAGCGGTCGACGACAGCCAGGAGACCGGGATCACTCGGGCAGGTATGACGGTCGGCACCGTCGATTATATGGCTCCCGAACAGGCACGAAGTTCAAAGTCAGCTGATGTCCGTAGCGACATCTACTCGCTCGGTTGCACGTGGTACCACATGCTGACAGGGGCTCCCCCTTTCTCTGAAGGGAGCATGACAACCAAGTTGCAGGCTCACGCAACCGGTAAGCGTCCCGATCCTCGCTCCCTCAATCCTTCCGTACCGGAAGCCTACGTGGCTGTCATCCACCGGATGATGGCACGAAATCCTGATGATCGGTATCAGTCGATCCGGGAATTGCTGGACGATCTCGAATTACTCACCCGGCAATCGAACCAGATCAATGCGGAGATCATGGAGGCGCTCGCGGCTGAGTCGAATTCGGAATCTCGGAAAGGGAAGCGACAGCCGCGCCACGGAGAAACTCCCATTCTTCCCCCCAAGGAGAAGTTCAAACCGGTCGATCTCACGACCGGCAGCAGACTCGACCTCAATCTCATTCGCTATGCCATCCCTGCCCTGCTCGTTGTGGCGATTCTGGTCATCCTGTTTTGGGCGATACAACAGGGCGATGATGGCCTCACCGATGGTCCAGCAGCGATGGGAGGCAGAAACCCCTATTCGAGTCGGATCGAAGAACCATCCGCTCCGCAGCCCGATGCGTCAGAATCCACCGACCAGGATGACACATCGCCGGATGCCGTTGATCCGGAACCGAGTCAGTTGTCCGGATTATCGACTCAGGATGAACCTGCGACGGTTGTCGCGGTCCCTTTCCCGGGGGCAGAGGACTCTAAGACGACATCTGACGGTGTGCGGTTGTTGCCGAACTGGGTCAACCATTTTCGCACTCCGTCGAAAGCAGCTCACCAGTCGATCACGGTGACACGTACCCCTGTCGGTGACGGGCAGGTGAGCAGCCTGAATGCGGCATTTTCCGCCCTGCATAATGGTGGGGGTGAGATCCAGCTCGATGGCGACGGACCCTTTACGCTGGAACCTGCAAGCGTCAATGTCGACGGCGAGGTCCGGCTCACCGCAGCCGAGGGGCATTCGCCGGTTATCAGGCTGTCGACGGAAACGCTGACACAAAGCCAGAAGGCGATTCTGAGCGTTCGCGCTTCCCGTCTCGTAATCGAAGATCTGAGTTTTGTCCTTGCAAATCCGGCACAAGATCTAACCATTCTCCAAGTTGACGAGGGAGATGTCTCTCTTCAGAACTGTTCTTTCACGGTGAGTGAATCGGACGAGCATTCCACGACCGCGATATCGCTGATGAGTTTGCCACGGCGTCGCAAGAGTGGACCGCAATTCAGGGAGGCGACCGGACGATGCCTGCTGGAGAATGTCGTCGTGAATGGTGATCGACTGACAGCAGTCAAACTGTTCGGCGACTCAAGTGAACTCGTGGCTGGCAACTGCTTGATGTCTGCCGGCGATGCTCCAGCCATCGTACTGAGCGATGAGAGTTTCCATGGGGGACAGTCGGGGGAGGAGACTGCTCAGCGAAGGGTCAGACTCCTGGCATCAACACTGGCGAGTCATCAATCCATACTGGAATTCCTTCACGAACCGGGCACTTCATCGCCAGTTCCGTGCGAAGTCGTGACCAAGCAGTCTCTGCTGGTTTCGACTGCCCCGACGGATGCTCCAGAGTCAGCCAGTCTGGTCACCATCGCGAACTGGCCGGAGAACACTTCAGACCTCGGCAGTGGTCGAGCAGAGGGGATCAAGTGGTCATCTGAGAATTCACTGTTCCTGGGATGGCCGATGCTGGTGACGATGACTTCGGCTCAGTCTGAATCGATGGTTCACGTGGTCGATGCCGATGAATGGCGCCGCTTTTGGAACAAGCCCTTGGGGAGCGGTTCGGTTTTCAACGAACCATTGTCGTCGCTGCCGATGGAAAATGAGAGACATTCGGATCTCACAAGCCTGACGTCCACGATCAGTGAAGCGCTCCCCGAGTCTCATAACGCCACTGCGATCGGCTACCGAGTAGGAGATCTCACCCATCTCCCCCAAGGGCTCATCGATCATGTCATCGCAGCGGCGAACGTCCCTGTCGAGCCGGACTGGCTGGGAGCGGGAATGAGATTGGAAGGCTCACCCGTCGTGCGTGAGTTGACTCGAAAAACAGATATCAGCCGGGTGTTGAGGAGCAGCGTCTGTCAGGATGGAACTCACATCATTTTCCAGGGCTCCGGACTTCATGAAATATCGCCGGTCGTGATCGAGGACAAGTCGATTCGCGTGGAGTTCCAAGCCTCCGGTACCTCACCGATCATTCTGCAGGTTGAAGCGAATCGGTCCAAGGAGGAATCACTTGAATCCGCGATCACGCTGAAGAATGCAACGCTCGATCTGGTCGGGGCTCAGATCAAGGTTCCCGCTTCGACCTCAGAATTGCAGCCTCAGTGGTTGTTCTCAGTCGAAGATGCCAGCCTTTCCCTGCGGGGATGTTCGATTGAGGGACCATCAACCGCGTCCGCATCACATGCGGGACTTCTCAAGTTCGGCAGAGAAGGCACAGCTTCGCAGTCGTCACGCAGCATTCTCATCGAGAACAGCTTCCTGATCAGTCCCGGGCAGTTACTTTCGGGAATGGCCTGCTGGGAGACGCTTATTCTCCGCAACAATGTGCTCGCTTCGCAAAGTGACCTCCTCAATCTGACTCTGCATGCGGAGGGCCTGCAACTTCACCCCTCGGTCGTGCTGGAACATTGCACCTGTTTCGGGAAATCGTCAGCGATTCGGTTTCAGGGTGATGTCAGTCCCAACGAATCACTCC
The DNA here is from genome assembly GCA_020426325.1 of Planctomycetaceae bacterium. Taxonomy (GTDB): domain Bacteria; phylum Planctomycetota; class Planctomycetia; order Planctomycetales; family Planctomycetaceae; genus JAHBXU01. Next base: position 11,749 of record JAGQQG010000050.1, read on the forward strand.
CAGAACTCCAGATGTATGCGATACAGAGCCTGTTCGTCGGAGCCGTCGACGGAAGTGATGGTTCGTCAACCGTCATTTCTCGTGAGACGGAAAAGGTAACGCAGTCACACGTCCTGTGGTGGGGAAACTCAAACGCCTTTACGACATCACTCTCTGACTATGTGCAGACAGCCGGAACCAGCCTGACTGGCATGAGTCTTGAGGATCAGTGGAAGTCTGTATGGGGTCCCGGACATGAGGTCAACGCCCTGACGAACGCGACCGACGTCATTTTTGAAACACCTTTTCCCGCTTGGACTGAACTGACCCCGGCGAGCTTCACGCTCAGCAAATCAGGAAGAGCAGCAACGTGGGGCCGAGATAAATCCGGCGTCGGCGCGATCCTGGGCCTCGTCGGTTCCACGGAATCGGTAGATCCGCAGATCAGCCCGGACCGCACACCTTCCCCCTCACAAACGCCAACCAAGCCCAGAAGGCGTCCCTCCGGTTTCTGAGGAGCCACGAACGTTGCACGATTTCGCAGAGCTATGACGACGAGTTGTTCGATGTCGGGGCGCTTGTGTGTTCAATCGGGGCGAGGTCGTCCGAGATGCTGGGCCATGTGAGTCGAAATACGCATCCTCCCGTGTCGGGGCAGGTGACACTGATCTCTCCCCCGTGTTCCTGCATGATCTTCTGACTGACTGCCAGACCCAGGCCTGTCCCACGAGATCCTTTCGTGGATTCAAACAAGTTGAAGATATGCTTCCGTTCTGACGCAGGGATGCCGGGTCCGTTGTCCGTCACGATGACAGAGAACAAATCCACATTCTGGTCGTACCTTGTCGCGATCACCACTCGACCATTCTCGCGGTCCTCCACTGCGTCGATCGCATTCGTGGCCACATTGAGCACTGCTCGCATGACGCTGTCCGGGTCGAACAGCGACACCGGGATGTCCTCAGACAGGTCGAGTTCGATTTGAGTGGACTGATCCGTGACACGTCCCTCAATCAGACGGGCAACCTCCTCAACGACCGAGTTCAGATTCGACTCCTTCAGGGTTGGTTGCCGCTCCTTGCTATAGGTCAACATGTCCATCACGAGTCCATAGATGCGATCCTGATTCCTCTCAACGATCGTCCATCCTTTGCGGATCAAGTCCTCTTTGCCTTCATTCAGGCCCATGTCAATCAGGTAACTGCCGCCGCGGACGCCCTGGAGAATGTTTTTGATATCGTGGCTGAGACTGGCAATCGCCTGTCCCACAGCAGCCAGACGTTCTGCGGTGACGAGTGCTTCCTGATAGCGATAATTCTCCACCGCGAGAGCAGACTGCCTTCCGATAGCGAGGAGCAACGTCAGAAGTTCTTCACGAAATGTCCGAGGAGCACCACCTTTGAGCAGGTAGTCCGCGGGCGATGTGATGTCGACATAGATGACCCCCATCAACTCGTATCGCCCCTGCATGGGGACGCACATTGCCTCACGGATGCCGGCTTGCACGATGCTGTGTCCCGCATCGAAACGGCTGTCATGCAGTGCATCGGACGTCCACACGCCTTCACCTTGAGCGATGACATAGTTGACGATGCTGGTCGAGACGGGCATCTTTTCGTTTGGATTGACGCCGGGACGATGGCTGAACACTCGCGGCAGGATCCGATCGGATCTCGACTCTGCCACCAGCATGCACGCCCGGTCTGCCCCCACTGCGTCGATTGTCAAATCGAGCATGCGTTGAAGCAGGAGGTCCAGGGAGTCTGTCGCGCGGACAGCTTCTTCGCTGATCCGGTACAACGTCTGCAGATTGTCATCCGCTGTCACGACCGGCGCTATCCGGGAAACAGATGCCTGTCGCGACAACGGCTTCCCCTCGGCCGATGCGACGGTGCCCACGATCTGAGAGCGGTCGGGATCGTCAGCAGAGAGGAGGTCGATCCGATCCGAGATTTGCCCAGCCTCGTTTCCCGAAGAGTCCGAGAACAACATGATCGTGCGACCAATTTGTACCTGATCGCCGGTGCGCAAGATGCAAGTGCGAACGGACTGGCCGTTTACGAATGACCCATTTGAACTTTCCAGATCGTGCAGCGTCCACGCACCATCCTTGTAACGGATCTCCGCATGATGGCGGGAGACCTCTGTGTCGAGAATTCTCAAGGTATTCTGTGGGCCTCGACCAAGAGAAACGGTTTGCTGACCGATGGTCGCACGTTTCCCCTGATCAACTCCCTGAAGCACCAGCAGTGTCGCCTTCGTCATCCCGTTCCCCATTTTGGGAGGGTTGAATCAACTCTCCCCATCATAGCATGCAGTCGTAACCACTCCAGAGTCTCACCCTCACCGGACGTTGAATGCCGGAGGTTTCGATTGTCGAAAGGGGTGTCGGCTATCCGCCTGCCGAGTCACGCAGTTTGCGGCGGAGTGTCTCGTACCAGCCCGTTCGCTCAAGCAGACTTCTCGCAAGACGACTGATCGACTTCCGCAAGTGAATCGATGCGATCTGCCACGAAGATCGCGTCCCCGGGGGAAACATCCATAATGTTGCGGATCGAGTTTGCTCGTTCGCGAAGAATTGTTTGTATCCTCCATCTCCCAAACCGAAGTCGAACATCTCAGGACGGTCATGAGACATGAGGTCGTCGAGAATCTCCTGTAACAAGACCTTTCCGGGAGCCAGTTTGACCAGATTGCGGTCGAATCCGACCTCATCGTAATGAAAGACGTTGTTCCACTGATGTCCCATTACAAAGGCGACCGGCTCGCTCTCCAGGTGCAGTGTGTACGAGCGAAGGGCTCCCATGCTTGCCAGGAAAACCAGAAAACTTCGCTCTTCTTCGCTGTTGCGAATTCGTTGTCCGAACTGTTGAGACTGCCAACTCCGCTGCGAAATGGCCTGAGCATCTGTCAGCCATTCGTCAATCTCGCCAGCGTCAGTCACACACCGTAGGGTGTAGTTGCCGAAACGTTCACGCTCTTTGCGGAGACCGTTTCTCCGTTTGGAGTTGAAGGTCTTCCAATATGCTTCTGCGGTCTGGGGAAGTCGAATACGGTGATGAGCGGCGAAATCGCTGGAAGGGACAAACCGAAAGCCTGATTCCTGCAACTCGCAGAGCACCCGCCAGAGTGTTGAGTCCTCTTCGATCTCTTCAAACTCGACGACAGGGATTGTTCGCGAGAGAGTCTGTTCTGCCAGTTCCTGCACGATGAGGCGGACGACGGGCTCTGACTCTGCTCCCAGAAGTCCGAACCCGGCCAGCCTCACGCCGTTGAGACTGGATTGTGCACCAGGAAGGATGGCTCGCCCCAGACGGCATCGTTTGGGGATCATGATGGCCATGCCGAGAGGCTCATCATCGCGGAGGCAGGTGATGGTCCAACCGGGTTCGCCGAGGTCAGGAAAGACCGCTTGAGCGTAGTCAGGATGATGTGACACCCGATTGTTGCACGATTGCTCAAATAACCTGAGCCATCGGTCTCGCAAGGTAAATTGCGTGCGATCGAACTCCTCAATGACGCACCGCAGTCCGCCGGGAGGGGCGGATTGTGAGGGCTGTACGGAAGAGTCTGATTGAAAGACCGACATGGGACCGCCGATAGAGACCGTTGAGGGGCACGGAAGATGCAATCCCTCAACGATAGGTCGTCCTGCACGATCTGCAAGTTGCAGTCCTGAGGGACAGCCAGGTCAGTCAACACTCTTGGCTCACGGAACCTGTGGTGACGGTTCCTCAGCGAGCAAGGGACGTATCTTCGATGCGTCGCTAATCCATACGGTACGATCCTACCAATTCAGATTGGATGGATCACTCATCAGGTATGACCGTTTCAGGCGGGCATCGCGAGCCTCTGTGCCTCGACTTCCACATCCGCTCCCTGTGGATCGTATCCATGTCGTTCAAACATCGGGTGAACACGACGGTACAATTCGCGCTTCAGACGAGGCTCTAGAGAGTGGAAGGAATTCTTTTTGTAGCCTTCCAGACGTTTGATTTCTGGAATCAGCACCTTCTTGAACTCATCAAAACCGGGCAGAGAGAGGTTCTGATACGCCACCTCCAATTGCTTTAGCGGATCGGACTCCAGGTCTTCGAAACGGATCTCGTGAAGGTTGCCTTCCGGGATCAGATGGCGGTGTTGTTCGTAACTTTGGATGGCGAGTTCAAAATCTTCCAGGATCTCGGACTCCCACGGAGTTTCATCCAGTAGACCGAGTGTGTTCTCCTCGAAGAGCGCCCGGCGCAGGTGCATCGATGAGCGAAAGACGTCATACGGATGCCGATGGATATAGAGGAACTTCGCATCCGGAAACATGTCGAGCAGCAAAGGGACTCGAAACGTGTGGGAGGGGGATTTGAGTACGATAGGCTTCTGCTCACGATAGGTGACTTTACGCAGGAAGTGCAGAAACGTGTCTTTCCATTCCTGAAGGACGTGCGGACTGACTTTCCTCAATTCGAAGAAGTCCCGGTACAGATCCTTTTCGGGGAACGTGATCATCAGGTAAGGAGAGATCAGGCAGAGCGCACACAGGCCGATCTCATCTTCCTGCGGAAGTTGCCAGCCGGTCTCGATGTTGTCCATGGGCCGGGATTTCGGCAGCATCCACCCCGTGAACTTCGACACAACATCTTCCGTCAGCAGAAAGTGATGTGGGAAAGCGACGTGGTACATGTTGGGAAACGTGAACTGGCTGTCGAGCGAGACCAGATTATGCAGAAGCGTCGTCCCGCTTCTCCAGTGGCCAATGATGAACAGTGGAGACGGGTGAATCTCGGTCGCTTCGACTTTGCGACCATAGACCAGCTTCTCGACAGCTCCCATCGCGGAGTTGTAAAGCGCAAAGGGAGGGAGCAATGCCCAGCGGTGCCAGCGCGTCCAGTGGACCGGAGGTCTCATCGACAGCAGCTTGAGTACTCCCGGGATGTCCATGCAGTGCCACATGGCAATCGGGCCTTGTGACGTTCGTTTAGCCTTCGGCTGAGACATGCGCAGCAATTCCCACAGAACCTGACGAAAAAATCATCTCTGATTGAGCATCGACGCAACCATGGGGAAAGGTTCATGGAAAGATCGACACACCTTCGGCTGTTGCCACGTGATTGTGCAACTCTTACCTAATCGGAGAATCTCCACTCGACAGGGACAACCCACTTTGTGTAACCCACACCGACTTCCTTGGTGGATTTCCATCTCCAACCAACTCGGTCGACCTAGTCAGTATGATGCTGAACCTTGGACTTTGCGGCAAGTCTTTGGTCCAGATTGAGGTGGCACCTCTGACCATCGGGAGATTTTTGGAACGATCTGGCCCTGAGAACGAAAAACGGCCGCCAACTGCTTTCGAGTTGGTGGCCGTGATTCAGCTTCAGACGGTAGAGAGTCCTTAGGGACAGGATTTCGCTCTCAAAAAGTTGGTTGGTAGCCTTGATTGCGACGGCAATTCGGGCAGTTTCCAGGAGGATTCACGAACGAGTTGAATGACCCGTCAAAGGAGGAAGAGCCAGTGCTCGGCTGGATGACCTTGGCTGACACGCGAACGACTGGATTCGTCTTGTGCTGCTGCAAAACTCCAGCGAGTTTTTCGGAGGTGATTGTTTCGCTCGTCTGGTAGACCTGCTTATCCTGCCGTTCGTCGATGACGACGACTCGAGGGAGTTGCGGACTTCCAAACAGGCCATGCACGACCTTGCCGTGTGCCGTCCCCGTGTCGATGACTGCAACAACATAATCTTCCAACGCGGCCCGCGTGTTTTCGTCCTGCTGAAGTTCCTCGATGTTGATGGAACTCGGTTGTGACTCCTGCTCACTGCCGGGATTCAAGATCACCAACATCGGCCTTTTGACCTCATTTGCCGCCCAATACGCTTTCGTGTAGCTGTCATAGGTATTTTGGGCATTGGAGGCTCCCAAAGTTGCCATCACGATCAGACTCACACTCAAGTACATAGCAATCCCTTTTGAAATGTGGAGAGGGCTGCATTCCAATCACACGTTTTTTATAGGCAGCCCACTGGAAGTACCGACCGGCTGACACCGCCCTGTCGGAGACCCTTTTTTGAATAAGCTGTCCGGAAGTGAGAACTCAGTTGGACAGCCGGGTCATGAATTGATGCGGTATCATGAATCAAAAAAAACAGCTGTCAACGACGCGACCGGTTCCGGTCGCCCTGATAACGCACACGATGACTTTGGGTTCTCGGAAGTGGCGATTTCCGTAAACAGAATGTTCGCTATGCACAAGAGTTCACAGAGCAAAGAGTTGAGTATTTAGCATATGACGGTTTCGTCGATTTTTGGGGTTATAGCGCCTTCGACGAACACGTCGTTTCCCATTTTTAGGAAAGTTGGAGACTCAAGGTGAAATGCGTCAGAAATTCGGTCACGGCCAGATCCAGCAATGGGTGACAGGCTGAGTCGTCCCCCAAGAAGCTTTGGGGCAATAAACACATGAGCCCAGTCGATCGCTTTCGCATCCAGGCATGACCCCAGCACCTCGCTTCCCCCCTCAACCATCACGTTTGTCATTCGACGACGTCCCAGTTCGTCGAGAATCCAATCCCATTGAGGACGCTGATCAGAGGACTCAGGGCATTGGAGGACTTCGACCCCTGTTTTTCTCAGAGAATTGATGGATTCGACCTTCGCCAGTGAGCCACAGAACAACAACACCGGAGTTTCACGTGCGGTGCTAGCCAGCTTGGACTCAACAGGCAGCCGGGCTGCACTGTCGAGCACAATCCGTGTGGGAGTGCGTGGTCCTGCCGGGCGTGCAGTCAACTCCGGGTCGTCTGCGAGTACTGTCCCGATCCCGACGATAATAGCGTCCATTCGGCCACGCAATTTGTGAACGTGGGATCGAGATTCTTCGCCGGAAATCCATTTGGAATCACCGGTTCGGGTGGCGATCCGCCCGTCCAGTGTCATCGCCCACTTGGCATGGACAAACGGTCGCCCTTGGGTCATCAGCTTGGTGAAAGGAGCGAGGAGTGCTCGTGCCTCCTGGCCCAGGAGCCCGACTTCAACCTCGATGCCTGCTTCCCGCAGCCGCTGAATTCCCTTGATGCCGTCATGGGTGGCTGGATCCTCCGTGGCCACAATCACGCGATTAATGCCCTCCCCGATAATGGCGTCACAGCAGGGGGGAGTCTGGCCGTGATGATTACAGGGCTCCAATGTCACAAACAACTGGCCACCACGGGTGGACTCACCAGCCATGCTGAATGCATTGACCTCAGCATGAGGACCGCCAAAACGCTCGTGATAGCCTTCACCAAGCAGACGGAGCGAATCGTCAACAATAACCGCCCCGACAGGCGGATTTGGCTCGACCGCACCCAATCCTTGAGCAGCCAGCTCCAGAGCATGGCGCATGACGGCTTCCGGACTGGAGAATGTCATGGTCACGAGAGCCGCAGCCCTGTTCGTTTTTCGTTATCGAAGTCTCCGGATCAGTCACCATCTCCGGGCAGCCAGAGTTTCTTCCCGGCAGCTTCCGCAGAACTCGAATGTGGGGGCCGTATCTCTCCAGAGAGGCTACCAGGGGCTGCCGGCGTTACGATTGCAGATTCCCACGGAGGTGTGATGCCGGCGGTATTCACAATCATCACGAGATACTCGCGTAATTGGGGGAGCTTGGCTCCGTAGTTTTGCCACAGATCGTTCAGCAACCCGCTCAATTCAGGGTCGTCAGCATCTTCGATCCGAAGCGTGAGCTCACGCATTTTCCACTCCAGCACATGCTCAAACGGATGCTCTTGGGCAGCAGCAAGGGCGCGTCCCTTCGCAATCCATCCCAAAGTTTCCTCGTGACGCAGAGCATTTCCACAGACGCTGGCAAGCGTGGCGAGAATCTGTTCGCGGTACTTCCAGTCATCGGATTCGCTGGTTCGTTGCAGGGCTTCCTGCATGACTTCGTACAGCAGTCGACTGTGCCGAACGAGCGTCGTGCGTTTGATGAGCTGTTCGAGTTGTTCCTGTGGAAGGCCGCTTGGCTTGACGCGATGGATCTGGGTAATCGTGAGCCCATTCACATTAGTCTTTTCGTCGACATCAATCGGTGCTGGTGGGCTAATCTGAAAACGTTCCCGCAGGTCGTTCAGATCCAGCATGTAATTGCGAGTGTCAGCATACGCATCGAAGACAATCAGAGCTGCCGCCAAGGCAACTTTCGCTGCGTCATCGCCGGCTGCTTCCAGGGGAGACCGGTCGCTCAGTGCCTGACAAGGAGTATTTGGCCAGATCTCATTCACGACCTGTTGCCAGCGACTTTCCGCCATCCTGCGAGCGATCACGGTTGGCGCCTCCGGAGGAACGTAACCTGACCAACGGAGAGGGAGTTCTTCGGGAGAAATACGACCCGTCAGATCGGTCTCGGGACGCTCGTCCTCCTCTTTCGAAACCGGCTTGGCGAGTGTGCCGACGACACTCATAAATGTATCGACAGCTCGATCGAGTTCAGTGCCTTCAAGTCCTACCAGAAACGCCTGAGCAGGCTGATCCGCTTGATCGTCACGGTCGAAGATCGTCAAACGGCCATCGATGAGTGGGACTGATTCGAGGCCCCAGTTTGAGAAATCTTCGCTCTCGCTTATTGCCCTGTCCAGAATGACATAGCGTCCAGCCGGTCCCCCTCCGGTTTCGACATCCGGTCCGTTCTCAAGTCGAGCTATCCGTTCATCATCGTCGAGCCGACTGAGGACCTGGCTGACGGATTCCAGGTCGAACCGTTTGAGTCGCATGCGGTGTCCCCGCGTGGGGTCCGTCCGTTCCAGCAGTTGAGCAAGGACTTCACAATCGACCGCGGTGTCGAAGTCCTCGTATAGCAAAGCTGCTTTCCGAAATGCTTCGACAGCTCGTGAATTGTCCCCATCCCAGGCACGGTAAAGGCCAAGTGTGTAGTGCAGATCGGGATTGTTTTCGTGGGACGGGAGCAGTGTGGCGAGTTTATCTGCTGCTTCGGCCCAGCAGCCGACCGACGAGAGTCGTGCTGCCAGTTTGACCGTTTGCCCATCGTCCCCCTCGACGTTGATGTCAACAGGGTTATGCACACTGCGTAACGGGTAGGGGATGCTGCTTTCGCTGTCCAGTGCGACTAAATCTTCAAACAGTTCGCGACGCTGATCATCTCGAGCCAACTTCAATGACAAGACACGGTGCTGTCGCGCGCCCATGATGGCGCCGGTCGATTCAAAATGATTCGCGACCGCAGAGGCAAGCATCCCGACCAAGTGAGGGAAACCGGACATACTCTGCTTGAAGGCTCGATGGACGGCTCGCTTGCACTCCGGATAGCCGTCAGCGTTGAACGAGGCCAATGCATAAAGCACGTTCGCGAACGGCTGTTGAGGATGCTCCTTGAGCAGTGGCGCGAGCACGCGTTTCGCTTCGTCGGCCCTGTCTTCATTGATCAGCGTTGATGCCAGCAGTGTTCGAACCCACTGGCTGTCCTGATGCGTCTCCAGAAGTTTCTCGAGGCTCTGCAGGGCCATTCGGGGCTGATTGTTGGCGAGCAGTCGCTCAATCTTTCCCATCTCCGGAGCGACATCGATGCAACAGAACTTCAATTTGTTGCCGGAACCGCAGGGACACAGTTCATAAGGATCTCGATCCATCTCGACATTCCTTGGTTGGGTTGTATGAATAAAGGTGATCCCACGATCGCGCACGACCGCAGTCATCTGCTACATATGAAGATCAAAGGAAATTGCTGAGCCAGTCAGCGCAAAAACAACTGTACCGGAACGCTTTGGGGATTCACAGGGCAGGGAAATCTCTTGCCTCTCTGGGTGGCGAGAGAACTGCGATCGCGCCATACTTCGCCCTGCGTCTGAACCAGGAGAGAACACATGCGTCGCGAGGTCCGAAAAATTGGCGATCTGACTTGCAGGATCGTCTGTCCCGACAACAACCAGGCTGTGTCCGGCATTGTCATTTTATGCCACGGCTTCGGTGCACCCGGCGATGACCTCGTCGGTTTGGCTGATGCGATGATCCGCCTGATGCCAGAACTGGGCGAGCGGATTCAGTTTGTCTTTCCCGAAGCTCCACTCACCATCCCGGAAGTCCCCGGGGGACGGGCCTGGTGGCCGATTGACATGATGGAGATGCAGTTGGCCATCATGAAGGGCACCTTTCGCGAAATGCGACAGGCAGTTCCCGAGCAGATGCCGCAAGCTCGCGAAAAACTACAGAAGATCGTCGATCAGTTGAGCGAGGAGACCGGTGTGCCGGTCTCTCGATTTGTGCTCGGGGGCTTCTCGCAGGGAAGCATGCTTGCGACGGACCTCACCCTCCGCCTGCCGGAAGGACCCGCAGCCCTGCTGATCTATTCAGGGACACTCCTCGCGGAACCAGAGTGGCGGAAACTTTCCCCCAGTCGGGCTGCATTGCCTGTTCTGCAAAGTCATGGCACGGTGGACCCCATCCTTCCCTTTGAGGCGGCCAAGTGGCTCAAAGACCTCCTTACCGACTCTGGACTCGACGTCGAGTTCATTCCGTTTCAGGGAGTCCACACGATCCCGTTCGAGGCGCTCGAATCATCCGCCAGGCTGATCGATCAGGTCATCGACTCGCAGGAGTAAGAGAGAATTCTGCAGCCACAGCGGATGATGCTAACGTTTGCTGGTCGAGTTACGTATGATATGTGATTCTTTTCCTCGCGGTTGATTCTCTTTTGTGATTCCTTTGGAAATACCTCCGGTGAGACTCCGTTCGTCTGTATGTTCTCGATGTCAGTCGGCGTTCTCCGACGATCCCAGATCAAATGATCACTTCTGGCGTGTTTTGTCCCGGACTGCCAGAGGCACTGCCACGCTTGTTTGGCCCCTTCTTTTGCTTTTGAGCGGATCAGGGATCACTCTCGCTCAGGAAGCAGTTCCGCCAGATAAACTCACGATCGAACGAGTGATCGTCGGCATCGACGGGCATTATCGCGTGGGGAGATGGACTCCCATCTCGGTCACTTTTGAAGGCGAGTTTTCATCGCCGGTTGAACTGAACGTCTGGGTCCCGGACGCAGATGGTCATCTGACGAAGCAGCCCTCGGAGTTACTCACATTTGCGGGGAGTGGCCCTCATACCATTGAGTCTGTGTTTCGCACAGGACGGATGGACGGGGTGATTCGTGTCGAACTTGTCTCAGACAGCAAGGTTGTCGCCTCCCATCTGATTCAGGCACTGGCTGAGACCGACAGTGAAAAAGTCGTGATTCACCCTCCACATACACTCCATTCGGAATTCTGGGTCCTGCTGGGGCCGTCTTCCGGATTCGAGCAGGCTGCAGAGAATCTCAACCTGCGAGACGCCTCCCCTCGAAATCGCGATCAACCTCCCGTGACCGTCATTCCGCTGGCGTCTCCGGATTCCATTCCCAAGGTGCGAGACGGCCTGGATGCAGTGGATGTGGTGACAGTCACCGGACCACAAAATTTGGACGAATCAACGGACCTCGCGCTGCGTCGCTGGGTCGAACTGGGGGGGCATCTGGTCATTTCGATCGGAGAAGAGCAGGATTGGGCCGCAAGTCCTCTCTCTTCCTGGGTGCCGATTCGAGTGCTTGGCGACTATGACGTGAATGATCTGAGTGGCTTGACCGCCAGACTCACTCGACCAGACCGATTTCGCAGCGGACGTTATCAGGCTTTGCGAATCGAGTATCCGTCCGGAGAAACACTCGCGGACAGCCGTGACGGCCCTCTGTGGGTGCGTCTGCCCTATCAGTTCGGGAGGGTCACTTTCTTGGGGATGAACCTCAGCGAACGTCCATTCCTCGGATGGGATACGCTCCCACAGCTGGCCGAATTATTGGTGGATCACCAGCGGTCCGGCTCGCGAAATCGGCGGGAAACGGGTGTCGCTCAACTCTCCAGGACCGGCGTCTCTGACCTCTCGACACAACTTGCAGTTGCCGTCGACCAATTCCCTCAATCAGAAACGCAGTCAAACTGGACCACGATGGGGCTGGTGATCCTCTATCTCTTGATCATCGGTCCGATTGACTACCTGATCGTGCATTACATCCTCCGTCGTCCTCAATTGACGTGGGTGACATTTCCATTGATCGTCATTGCCACTGCGTACTTTGCGACATCGTCAGCTCGCGGCAGTCATGCGACCACGATGACTTCGAATCAAGTCAACCTGATGGATCTCGACGTCGGTTCCGGCATGACACGCACCACGGTCTGGTCGTCCTTTGTGAGTCCGGAGTCGAAACGCTATTCCCTGGAGGCTGAGTTTTTCCCGGCTGCCACTCAAGACGAGAAGTCCCCCGACGAGTTTTCACCCACTCCAGCGACACGTCTTGGCTGGCTGGGTATTCCGGAGAACGGCTATCGCGGGATGTATCGCTCGGGGGGACTGGCGTTTGCCAAGCCTCGATACGAATTCGCTCCCGGGCTGACCTCAATCGAAAATGTCCCCGTCAACATCTGGTCATCGTCCAGCGTCATGGCGACTCAGATCGATCGGATAACTTCGCCGACGGAGTTGATTGAGAGTCACCTCGAAGACCGGGGCGGGCAACTGGAAGGGGAGGTTACCAATCACTTGCCGGTTCCCATCGAGGACTGGTTCATTGCTCATCAGAACCTCGTCTATTACTCCAAACCGAGATCGGCCTCTGAGGCGGACAAGACGTTTGAATCGGGAGGCACCTTGCGAATCTCCCGCGAGCGTTATTCCCCCAATGTGCTCCGGAACTATCTCACCGGCGTGGCCAGTGTGACGCTCAAGGTCGATGGGGAGAAGTTCGACAAAGTGGCAGCCGCACGTGATACGTACGATCCGCTCAGCCGGGACCTCTATCGGCTTTTTCGATCGGTGACGTTCTACCGGTCCGCTGGAGGGGAAGAGTTCACGTCCCTGAGAAATGACCAGTTGGAACATTATGATCTGTCCCCACTGTTGCCTCTCGATCGGGCGGTGCTCTTCGGACGCGTTTCGCTCCCGGTTGCCAACGTCATTGTCGACGGTCAGCCGTTGCAGCCGAACGAATCGGAGACGTTCATCCGGATCGTGCTGCCGGTTGAATCATCCCGCTGACTTGATTCTCGTGACTGTTCCATACCTCACCTCTCGTTTGGATTTCGACTCGTGATTGAAACCCGCAAGTTGACCAAGACCTACGGTCGCCTGATTGCTGCCAATGAGATCAACCTCAAGCTCGAAGAGGGGGACGTCTTCGGCTTTATCGGTCCGAACGGTTCCGGCAAGACGACCACGATGCGGATGATCGCCACCCTGCTCAACCCGGACTACGGCGAGTGTTATGTCTGCGGGAAGTCGATCTATACCCATCCCGAGGAGATCCGGCGACTCGTCGGGTTCATGCCGGACTTCTTCGGCGTGTACGACGATATGACCGTGATGGAGTATCTGGAATTCTTTGCTGCCACGTACCGCATTAACGGCCCCGGCCGTCGCAAGGTCTGTGAAGAGAAGCTCGAACTGGTCGACATGTCTTTCAAGCGTGATGCGATGGTCAATCAGCTCTCTCGCGGGCAGACACAGCGCATCGGACTGGCACGCACACTCCTCCACGAACCTCAAGTCCTGCTGCTCGACGAACCGGCCAGCGGTCTCGACCCGCGTGCCCGGATCGAGATTCGTCAGTTGCTCAAACGTCTCGGTGAGATGAACAAAACGGTCATCGTTTCGTCACACATTCTGCCGGAGCTCGCAGACGTCTGTACTCGTGTGGGGATGATCGAGAAAGGGGTGATGCAGGTCGACGGCTACGTCAATGAAGTCATGCAGAAGGCGCGGCAGGCGATCATTCTGCACATCCAGGTCACCGGCGACACGGAAGCTGCGGCAAAGATCCTCGAACAACTGGATGTGGTCGAGTCGGTCGACATCGTGCAACCGGTCGCGACTCCCCGACTGCTGAGCCGCTCCGGGGTGGCCAGTCCGACGATGCACGTCCGCCTGCACCCGAACACGGACGACTACAGCGATCTCCCCTCCGCCCTCATCAACGCCGGTCATCACCTCAAACTCTTCCGCGAGGAAGAGGTGAACCTCGAAACGGCCTTCATGGAGCTGACCAAAGGCACGCAGCAATAAGTAGTTCGGCAAAGGGGGAGACGGCCGGCGATCGGAAGATGTGCTGTTCCCGAGAGCGTCGATCCAGGTCTTTTCTGGCCGTCAATGATTTTCCGTGTACCGGGGAGATTCTGTGCTCCGGACGCTTGGCGGCTGACCGAGCGAGACATAACATTTCGCGGTTTGTCGTTGCGACGTTGCAACAGCTCAGGGTGTGTTCAGGAGGGATGCCAGCCGGATCAGAGTGTGCGGTCGGTTTTGATTTTTTGAGCTTCTTTCAAAGTCCTGACGCTACAGGACAACCCTGAGGAGAGAAATACATGGCGGTGAGTGAAGTGAAGGCGCGTGCGCGCACTCGGACATTTGGACCCGTTCAAGATCTCGAACGGCATTTACCGACGGACTGGTGGCGATCCCTGTTCAACGCGGTCTATCTACAAACAGACGGTGACGTTGTTGAGGATCCCGCAACGACTGAGCGTGAAATTGATGTCGTGATCGAGGCTTTGGGCCTCAAACCCGAACATCACATGCTGGATCTGTGCTGCGGGCAGGGGCGACATCTGCTTGCGTTGGCGCGTCGGGGATTTCAGCACCTCACCGGAATCGACCGGTCCCGGTATCTCATTCGACTGGCCAGACGACGAGCGGCCAAAGAGGGACTGGCCGTCAAGTTTCATGAGGGTGACGCCCGACGGTTTCGCCTGCCGAGCCAGCCTTACGACTGTGTAACCCTGCTTGGCAACAGCTTCGGCTACTTCGAGCAACTCGACGACGATCTGGCTGTGCTGCGCCGTATCCATCAATCGCTGGCTCCGAACGGGCAACTGTTTCTCGATCTGGCGGATGGAGAGTGGCTGGCATCCAACTACGAACCCCGCAGTTGGGAATGGATCGATCAGAACCAACTCGTCTGCCGCGAGCGTAAGCTGGCCGATGACCGCATGCGACTCATCTGCCGGGAAGTGGTCGTCCATGCAGAGCGCGGAGTCATTGCGGATCAATTCTACGCGGAGCGACTCTTCACCGCGCAGGGCATCACGCGGATGCTGGAGGAGGCCGGATTTCGTCAGGTCGAGACGCTCGACCGGATGAACGGCGGGTCATCGCGAAACGAAGATATGGGGATGATGGCTCGGCGGATGCTCATCCGCGCCCGATCGCCTGCTCAGCCCATCGGTCCACGTCGATCTTTTCGCAAGGTTACGGTCCTGATGGGAGATACCAAACTTCCTGATGCAGTCAAACGGGGAGGGCAATACAACGCGGAGGACCTGGATTCCGTTCAACGGCTTCAGAATGCGTTGAACGAACTGCCGGAATTCGAGTTTCGCATCCTTTCGGATCATTCCAAGATGTTCGACGAGTTAAAGGCGAACCGCCCGGAGTTCGTCTTTAACCTGTGTGACGAGGGCTATCAAAATGATGCCCTCAAAGAACTGCACGTTCCCGCGTTCCTGGAGACTTTGGGAATCCCCTACAGCGGAGCGGCTCCGGCCTGTCTGGCGGTCTGTTACGACAAGGCGACCGTGCGTGCTGTCGCTCGTGACCTGGATGTCCCCGTTCCCGGACAGACGATCTTCGAATTCGACGATCAGGCCGCTCACCTGCCGAGCACATTTCCAGCTCTGCTCAAGCCGGCCCAGGGTGACGGCAGTATCGGCATCACCGCTCAAAGTGTGGTGAATCATCCATCGGAATTACTGTCTGCTGCGGCCCGGATTCGCCACGACTGGCCAGGCCGTGCAATTCTCGTGCAGGACTTCCTGACCGGGCCGGAGTATAGCGTCGGCCTGATCGGCAATGTGGGGATGGGCTTTCATGTGCAGCCCATTCTCGAAGTCGATTACTCGCACCTCCCGTTGGGACTCCCCCCCATTCTGGGGTACGAATCCAAATGGGAGCCGGAATCCCCCTACTGGACTCAGATTCAGTATCGACCGGCTGAGATCAGCGAAGAAGTCCGACGGTCTTTGGTCGATTATTCATTGAAGTTGTTTGGAAGACTGGCTTGTCGTGATTATGCCCGATTTGATTTCCGGTGCAGTCTGGATGGTGTTCCGCGGTTGCTGGAGGTGAACCCCAATCCCGGCTGGGTCTGGGACGGGAAGCTGAACATCATGGCCGGCATGGAAAACGAGTCCTATCCGGAACTCCTCAACCGCATCCTCAAGGCGGCCATGGAACGTCATCAGTCCTGAGTTCGACAGCGTGAGTCTTCCATCGAAGATGAATTGTCGGGATCATTCGGATTAGCGACGCATCGAAGATGCTTTCCCTGATTACGAAAGGGCCGTCAACACCGGTTTGATTTTTCAGTTATCTGTCACAGGGAAGAGAGCAGTTCGGGCAGACATCCCTGCCTGTCCGAACTGCTGCAAAGCAATTCCCTAGGCACAGACAGAAATGTCTGCGCCTCCCTGAGGATGAGGTGATAGATCACTCACATTCTGAACCAAGAGTGTCACAATTGACGAGTGCCTTGTTTGCCAATCGCTCAACACTATTCCCCAAAACACCTTCTCCCCTGATTCTATCCATGCTGCCTGGCCAACCGACTGTTGACTGGGGAGAATTCGCAGTTTGCGTTGGTTAACAAGGACACCCGCCCTTGACCTTGTTGCATACAATGAACTATCTCACGAGTCATCGGGACTCCTCCCGGCTTGCGCGGTTGAGCCAATGCGAAATCTGCGAGTCTCACATGAAGGAACTGCAATGATGGATATGACTTACGGGTCTCCCGTGCATCCGTTGGCCTCACGCGACTATCAGCGGACACGGCAACTCGGCATCGGGGACTTGCTGCTGGAGAATCGGATTATCTTTCTGGATGGTCCCATTTATGACAGCAACGCAAATCTCATCGTGATGAAGTTGCTGTATCTCCAGTCCGAGAACCGGCATCAGGATATTCACTTCTACATCAACTCTCCCGGGGGATCGGTCTCCGCCACGCTGGCGATTTATGACACCATGGCATACCTCGAACCAGCTGTTGCGACGTATTGCGTCGGTCTGGCGGCCAGCGGTGGTGCTGTGTTGATGGCCGGTGGTGAGAAAGGTAAACGCTTCATCCTGCCTCATGCAAAAATGATGATCCATCAGCCGTATGGGCAGGTGGGTGGACAGGTCAGCGACATCGAGATTCAGGCCAGAGAGATTCTGGAGACCCGTGAAACTCTGAACAAGATCCTCGCAGACCATACCGGCCAGCCGATCGAACGGATCGCAAAGGACACCGAACGAGACCGCTATCTCAATGCCATGCAGGCCAAGGAATACGGCCTCGTTGATCATGTTGTCGAGAAGAAATCGAAAAAAGCTGCGGCCTCCAAGGACGCTTGACCACAATCATCGTGTCGGGCGGATTGACGTCCGTATCAGCCATACAGAGAAACAACCATGTCATCACTCATTCCTTATGTCATCGAGAAGAGCGGCCGCGAAGAGCGGGCGATGGACATCTTCTCACGACTGCTGAAGGATCGCATCATTTTCCTCGGGAGTCAGGTGAATGATGCCGTCGCCAACAACATCGTTGCCCAGATGTTGTTCCTGCAATTTGACGATCCGAAGGCAGACATTCATCTCTACATCAATTCACCCGGCGGTTCCGTGACCGCAGGCATGGCGATGTACGACACGATGCAGTACATCAGCTGCGACGTGGCAACCTACTGCCTCGGCCAGTGTGCGAGCATGGGAGCCTTGTTGCTGACAGCAGGCGCCCCAGGCAAACGCAATGCCCTGCCGAACAGCCGCATCATGATTCACCAGCCTTTGGCGGGGATGGAAGGGACAGCAACCGACCTCGACATCCATGCCAAAGAGGTCATCAAGATGAAGCGTCGATTGAATGAAATCATGCTCAAGCACACCGGGCAGACGCTGGAACAAATCGAGAGGGACACAGACCGCGACAATTTTATGTCTGCTGATGAAGCCCGCGATTACGGGCTTGTCGATAATGTGATGGAGAAGCTGCCTCATACCTGAGGTTGGGCAATCCCATCAACGGACTTTTGCAATGGATTGCAGGCCACCGTCATGATCTCGTTACTCCGGACAAGGACGTCCCGGCATAGCCGTTGGCTGTGCCTGCTCGCTGTCGCAACACTCGTTGGGTGTACTGGGACGAAGGAGCGTGACGTTCTGGAGTCGCGACTGCGTCATCAGGAGGACATGCTCGCGAGCTACCAGTCGCAACTTGACCGGGCCAAGACCGAACTCGATGTGGCACGCCGGGAGTCCGCGAGTCTTCGTCAACAACTCGCCGATGCTGATACTGCGGTTGCTCCCACCGAGCATGTTGACGCGAGTTTTCGCGCCACTGGCATCGAGTTCAGTCCGTTCATGACGGGTGGAACCAACATTAACAGTTCGCCTGGCGACGAGGGTCTAACGGTCGTGTTGCTTCCTAAAGATCCGGATGGGGCCGTGGTCAAAGTGGCAGGCACCATCGAGATTGAAGCCTTCGACCTGGCACGTCCTGAAGGAGCTCAGCGAATCGGTTATTGGAAATACGCCCCTAGCGAGTGCCATGAATACTGGCATCAGGGAGTGATTCAGTCCGGATATCAATTCGAACTCCCCTGGCAGGAACAACCTCAGGCAGAGAAAGTTTTGCTGCACGGTCGACTCGTGGCCATCGACGGTCGGCAGTTTGACACAACCCACACAATCACGATCGACCCTCCCGGGGGGACAACGACTGGTGGATCGCAGACGGCCGGAACGCAAGAATCACAGATCACCCAACTCTCCGGATTTGATGACGGTCAATCGACCGTTCAACCCGCTCATGCGGAGTCTTTCTCAACCGCCTGGGAAGACCAACCGAAAGTCCCCGCTCCAGCCACGGCGAAGCTTCCAGAGGACTTCGATCCGACTGAGTTCGTTGGTCCCAATCCGTTCGGTCACTCCGGGCAGACGCGTCCACAGGTCAGCGATGCCCGTGCGATGACGGGAACCGAATTCAAGCAACAACTCGACGCAACATCTCCCCTGTCTGTGGGACAAGCTGTTGTTCCCAGACGCGCGATGACGGATGCTTCGATGCCAAAGAGCACGCCGTTTGCGAAGTCCTCTCCCGTCTCAACAGGAACTCCCGTCAACACGCGATCCGGCCATGAGCCGCCACCTTTTCCCGATGAAATCCCGGATCTCTCCAATCTAGCACGGGAAATTCCTCCACCCATTCAGGATGCTCCGGAGGCGTCCGATGACTGGTGGGACGCGGATGACTGGCCGCACGAAACTCAGCGACCAGCCACGCAAACCTCCGACTCCTGGACGGATGAGACGATCCCCTATCTGCGGTGATTCATTCGTGAAGATCGTCAGGATCGGACCAGCTGAATCTCGCTCTGAGCACTGCTCATGTGGCTGGCTTCCCGGCAGGATCGTCAGGACTGCCACAGCCATCAGCTTAGCCTAATCGTTCAGGTCTCGCGCATCATCCGACTCAATCGAACGTCGGTCAGGCGCCGATGAACTCTTTCGTAAGCTCACGGATGCGCGCGTCTACGGGGGTTGCGGATGGGATCCGCGCTCAATCATCCCCGTCTCGGCCCTTTACGATTGACGCCGCGAGATTTCGATGCAAAAGACGACCCGCCGCAGACTCTCCGCCACTGTCCAAAGTCCCCTTGAAACATACCTCCGCGAGATCAACGAGACCGCATTGCTAACGGCTCAGGAGGAGAAAGACCTCTCCCGAGCGATTTCCGCGGGCGACAATGCCGCGCGTGACCGCATGGTCCGGGCGAACCTGCGTCTGGTGGTGAACATCGCACGAGGTTATACAGGCAAAGGCCTCCCGCTCCCTGACCTGATTGAAGAAGGGAACCTCGGACTGTTGCGGGCGGTGGAAGGCTTCGATCCGGATATGAACACCCGGTTCAGCACCTACGCCAGTTACTGGATTAAGCAGTCGATCAAGCGGGCACTGGTCAACTCCGCCAAAACGATTCGCATCCCGGCCTATATGGTCGAACTTTTGACGAAGTGGCGTCGGGCGACTGCCAAACTTCAGGACGAACTCGGCCGCACTCCCACAGCCGAAGAAGTCGCCAGAGAACTTCAGTTGCCGAAGAAGAAACTGCGGATCGTCAAGAAAGCAATTCAACTCTACAACTCATCCCCGCAGTCCGATCAAAGCGAAACCGGTTGGTCGCTGAGCGATGTCGTGCCCGACGAACGCAGTAAAGGGCCGGAAGATGAGATGTTGGAGAACGACAACCTGAAACATGTCTACCGCATGCTCGATGATATGGACCCGCGGGAGTCGACGATTTTGCGAATGCGATTTGGTCTCGATGACGGGGAACCATGTACCCTTAAAGAAATCGGCGAGTCGCTGGGCCTGACCCGGGAACGGGTTCGTCAGATCGAGGGTGAAGCCCTCAGCAAGCTCAATCAGGGATTGCTGGGCGAACGTTGAATCTGAAAATAATCCAGGGTTTCGACTCGTTAACACCCGTCTGCTGACTAACATTCCTGAAGATGATCGATCGATGTCCGGTCGATCTGTTGCCACCAATGACCGAGGGAAGTCGTGGAGCTACAGGATCGTGTTGCGATCGTCACGGGGGGAGCAGTGCGCATCGGTCGCGCGTTGTCACTTCGTTTAGCGGCGGCGGGCATGCGAGTGTGTCTCCATTACGGGTCATCTGAACAGGGAGCCAAACAGACTTCAAATGAAATTCGGTCTGCGGGTGGGCAGGTCGTGACCGTGCAGGCTGACCTCGGGACCCCCGTGGAGGCTGCAACCACGATCATCGAAGCGGCTCTGAGTGCATTTGGCAAAGTCGATGTCCTGGTCAATAACGCATCGATCTTCCACTCCGGATCGCTGTCTGAGCTCAGCCTCGAAGACTGGACACGTCATCAGAGGATTAACCTGGAGGCGCCTCTGTTTCTCTCACAGAAATTCGCTGAGCAAATTAATGTGAGTCAGAGTGGTGCGATCGTCAACATCGTCGACTGGCGTGCCCTGCGGCCGCAGCCTGGTCATCTTTCGTACACGCTCAGCAAGGCGGGGCTTGTGTGTCTGACGCAAATTCTCGCACAGGAATTAGCCCCCCGGGTGCGAGTGAACGCCATCGCCCCCGGAGCCATTCTGCCACCGCCTGACGCAGATGCTGGCCATCTTGAGCAGGTGGCAAAGGCGATTCCGTTGCAACGCACCGGCTCCCCCGCGAACATTGCCGAGGCAGTTTTGTTTCTGTTGCAGAATGATTTTGTGACAGGCGAGGTGTTGCATGTGACGGGTGGTCAGCAACTCCGTGTGCCCCAGTAACTTTCAACATTTGAAGCATCTGAAAGCATGCCTGACTTCATCGACATCAGCGACCTGCACATGCGGACGATCATCGGGATTAACCCGGAGGAACGCATCAACAAACAGGATGTGTTCGTGAATGTCACGCTCGAAACTGACTGCCGACCAGCGGCGAAGTCCGACGATATTTCTGATGCAGTCAACTACCGAGACCTGTGCAAAGACATCATCGACCTCGTCGAAGGATCGAAATATTTCCTGGTCGAGAAGTTGGCGGAGGAGATTGCCCGCGTCTGCCTGTCCGACAAGCGGGTCCCTTGGGCACGCGTCCGCGTCGACAAACCAGGAGCCCTGCGGTTTGCCCAATCTGTCGGCGTCATCATTGAGCGAACCCGTGACGACCTCAAGTGATTTTTTGCCCTGAGATGCACCGTGCGTACATAGGTCTTGGATCGAACATTGAGCCGGAGCAACACCTCCGAGCGGCGGTCCTGGAACTCGCAAAGTTGGGAGACATTGAAAGAGTCTCGCGAGTCTATGAGTCCAAGGCGGTCGGAGATCCCGACCAGCCGGACTTCCTCAACGCTGCGGTGTTGCTCAGAACGGATCAAACTGTCGAAGAACTCTGCGAGTCACTCCGCCAGATTGAATCGACGCTTGGGCGGGTGCGTGATCCTGAGAACAAGAACGCAGCGCGGACGATCGACCTTGATCTCTTACTCTTCGATGAGACCGTTTTGAGTCTGGAACATCGCAGGATTCCCGATCCCGACATTCTCCGACGTGCGTTTGTCGCAGTCCCCCTGTCCGAGGTTGACCCCGAGTTTGTTCACCCCGAGACCGGTCAGACACTCCAGATGATCGCGGATCAGATGATCGAAGAGAGATTCGGCTTGAATCTTAGTAGCAGTCTTCTAATTGACGTGTGAGAGGAAAATGGGTACGGCTCCTGGTGCAAACCAGTTCCAAGGAAGGAGCCGCACCCATGTCGCGAACGAAGTCTCCTACGGATTTGACGGAGGTACAATGGCGGATCATTCGACCGTTTGTCCGCAGGCCATCTCGGCGAGGACGACCGCATACGTATTCCCGGCGAGACGTCATCGATGCGGTTCAGGACGTGGTGCGGACCGGATGCCAGTGGCGGATGCTGCCTCACGACTTTCCCGCGTGGAAAGCGGTGTCTCAGATTTTCTACCGTTGGAGGAAGAACGGCACATGGCAGCGGATTCACGATGCCCTCCGCCAGAAGGTGCGTCGCCAAGCGGGCAAACGACCGACGCCTTCGGCCGGCATCATCGACTCGCAGAGTGTGAAGACAACCGAAGTCGGCGGCCCCGCACGTGGGTACGACGGCGGCAAACAGGTGTCGGGCCGCAAGCGGCACCTCGTGGTCGACACGCTGGGTCTCGTGTTGGCGGTGAGTGTGCATGGAGCCGATCAACAGGACCACAGCGGCGCGACTCTGGTGTTGTTCGCCTTGTGGCAGAGACGCAAAGGGATTCGCGTGATCTTCGCGGACTCGGCCTACGGCCGCAAAGACTTGCCGGGCTTCATTCAGCAGACATTATTCAGCAGACATTGTCCTTCACAATCCAATGCGTGCGGCGAGTGCCAGGGACCAAAAGCTTCGTCGTCCTGCCAAAACGCGGGATCGTGGAACGCACCTTCGCGTGGCTGGGCCGCAGCAGGCGTCACAGCAAAGACTACGAACGCAACCCGGAAACCAGCGAAGCCCTGATCCAGATCAGCATGATCCACCTCATGCTCAAACGACTCGCACCTGTCAAATCATGAATTAGAAAACTCCCTCTGAGGGCATTTTGAATCAACTCAATCGCTCGAGGAATCACATTGGGCGAGTTCAAGGCGATGAGCAGCCGACACAGTTCGCGATTGGCATAGCTGCTGGTGTGCGGATATAGCGGATCGAGTCGAGCGAGGATTCGCTGCCGGTCTGCTTCAGAAGGAGGTCCCTGTCGAATCAGGCTCAGCTGCCAGACCCTCAGCGCGTCCAGCAACTGTTCTCGACTCAGTTCATGCAACGGAAGGCGATCCATCGCAGCCAAAAGGTCCGACTGGTCCTGCGTCTGTCCCAGCCTCGCGAGCGCCAGCAGAGCGGCAATCGAGGCAATGGGCGAGGTCTCTCGCAAGGCACGCTCTCTCCATTGAGTCGGGTCTTGTCGTTCAAGTGCCAGCCTTGCAGTGGAGCGCAGCCAGCGGCCATGGCTGCTCAGATATGGCCAGATGATGTCGACGGCAGCCGAGTCCTGCCGTCGATGGAACTGTTCGAGCTCCCGACGAGTTTGCCGGGCTGCCGCTGCGTCACGACGAGCGGCGAATTGTTCGTCACTCAACTGTAGCGGTTCGACGACAGGGCCTTCGTAGGTGACCCGGTACAATCCCGACTGCGACCCACGTCCGCCGGTGATGAAGTACATGGCGCCATCCGGACCGAACATCAGGTCACAGACGTTGAGTGCTCCCCCTTCGAGGAAAACATCATACTGACAGTCATAACTGGCACCTTTGGGCGAAACCTCGACGCGCAAGATGCGACCGTTCTGCCAGTCCCCCATGAATAATGATTGTTGATATTTCAACGGAAAGTTCGACCTCGTGCCGAACTCCATTCCGGTCGGCGATCCCAGCCCGGTGTCGAGAGTTGTGGGAAGGCTGTCCGCAAAGTAGGTCGGCCACTTTCCAGTGCCCCATCGCCAGCCATACTCGCCCCCTGAGACAATGTGATTGAGACGCGTGGGCCGATACCACGGCAGTCCCACGTCCCATTCCATATCGGCATCGTAGGTGAACATCTCGCCGTCAGTGTTGAAGGCCAGATCAAACTGATTACGAAATCCGCCTGCGATCACTTCCCAATGCTGTCCATCAGGGTCAGTCCTCAGGATGTGCCCGACCCGTACCTCATCAACCGCATCGCGAGGCTCCGGCAACAGGTGATCGTCTCTTGGATCTCGATAGGGAGAATTCTCAGCCATGCCCTCGGGAATGGCCACATCGTTGCCGTTGATCACATACAGCATGTCATCCGGTCCGAGCACGACCTGATTCGTGCCATGTCCAAAGCGGCTCTGATAGTCCATGGACTTCAACAGCGTCACATCTTCAAACTGATCATCCCGATCAAGGTCGCGAAGCCGGTAGAACCCGCGGCTGTCCGTCGCACAGACGTACAAACTGTCGTGTGCGTAGAGCACACCACGGCAGTGCTTGAGCGTATGTTCCAGCACCTCCAATCGGTCCACGCTGTCGCGTTGCTCGTTCAACGTCAGCCGTACAACGCCCCGTTTGTCACGACCGAGAATCAACCGGCCTCGGTCGTCGAAAGTCATGCTGATCCAGGAACCTTCACCCTTTTCTGCAGATCGCAACAGTTCGATATGAAACCCCTCCGGTCGTGTAATCACCTCGACAGGAGTTGCCTGTCCTCCGCCGGGAAGTTCGTCATCAGCTGGTAAATGCTGAATGAAACAGAGCAGGCACAACAGAACGATCGCGATCACAGGACGTTCTTTCATGGGTGGATTTCCGGGGTAACGGTTCAGAACAGAGCGATCAGGGATCTGAGGTCGAATTGGACGGCGAATGGATTCAAGGTGGAGGAGTCGACAATTCAACGTCAGGAGGTGACTGGAGGGATGCAACCGCGGGATCTGAACATGATCCATCTCCGGATCAAACGATGCAACTCAACATTGTCCGACGGAGTCGCGGATCTCCAGTGATTGCTACTGCAATGCGTCGGGGATCTCGCTTGTTACGCTCGTGAAGGACAGGTCTGCTTGCGGCGGCCATGCGCCGTGGAGTAGATTGAAATTCCTGATGCCGACCCGTTGAACCCACCTGCCTGCGACGGGAATCTCTTTCATGCCGTCCTTCTTCGTGCCTCCCTGTCTGCGGACCACGCTCATCATCGTATCGATGGTGCTGTTCTCGGCCACTTCGCAGGCGGACGCGCCCCGCGAGGGGTTAATCCTCTGGCTCGACTCGGCCGATCTCGATGGTGATGGGAACACGTCGAACGAAACTTTGTCAGGGGAGCCGGTCACACGTTGGGTCGACAAGAGTTCACAGGGAAATCACCTCGCACAACCCCTTGCTGAGCGCCAACCAGCGGTTGAAAGGGATTCTGCGAGCGATCAGCCCGTGGTCCGGTTTCATGGTGACGACTTCCTCGCGCTGGACAGACTGAACGGTCTAAGGATCGGCGACCAGATGTTTCATCTGGTGATCGTGATGCACGCTCCGGCTGAGTCCGAGCACCTATCACAACGAATTCTCGACTTCGAGTCGCGCGACTCGGATGGGAGTGTGCCCAAGCGACGGGGATTCTGGGTCGGGGATCAACAAGGTCGCAAGTTGGTCCGGTTCGGCATCAATGAAGGGGACGAAGGCGAAGGGCTGCATGTTGCTTGGGACGGAGAGCCACATCTGCTGGAATTGGTTTACACATCAGAGCAGATGTTCGAGATGTATTTTGACGGTCAGCGTGAACGCCGGGCGATGTTCAATGGGACTCACTTTCTCGGCTTGACGGACCATGTCTCGCTCGCCCTCGGACAGCACATTCACTGGGAAGACAGCGAGCAGACGTTCTATCAGGGTGATTTGGGCGAGGTGCTCTTCTACAACCGGCCGCTCTCCACGATCGAACGGCAGGAAGTGAATCGGTATCTCACCGAGAAGTTCTCGCTGAGCACTGAACTGGCAGAGATCCCTCAGTTTGAGACGGAAGTGCAACCGATCCTTGCGAAACATTGTTTCGATTGCCACGGCGACGAGACTCGCGAAGCTCAGCTCGATCTAAGAGCCGTCTCATCGATGTTGATCGGTGGCGAAGCCGGTCCGGTGATTGTGCGCGGCGAGCCCGAGTACAGCGAACTCTTCACCCGGATCGAATCCGGACAGATGCCCCCTGAGGGAGAAGAGCGGCTGACGGAAGACGAACTCCACATCATTCGCGAGTGGATTGAAGCCGACGCGCCTGCCGAGGAACAGGTTGTCATCTCTGCTCCGCCGTCCAAGATCACCGATGAGGACCGTCAGCACTGGGCATGGAACAAGCCGCAACATCACGAACCGCCCGAGGTGCATCAGGTCGAACGTGTATCGAACGACATTGACCGATTCGTCCTCGCACGGCTCGAAGATGCGGGGCTGTCATACTCGCGTGAAGCTGATGCCCATTCGCTTGTCCGTCGTGTTTACTTCGACCTGATCGGTCTGCCGCCGTCGCCTTCGGAAGTTCAGCAGTTTGTTGATGACACGAGCCCCGGCGCCTACGAGCGGCTGATCGACCGAGTACTCGAATCGCAGCACTTCGGCGAACGTTGGGGACGTCACTGGCTGGACGTCGTTGGGTTCGTTGACGTCCACGGCAGCGACAACGATTTCGCCATCATCAAGCCCCTTCCGGGAAAGTGGCGATACCGCGACTACGTTGTCCGTTCGTTCAATCAGGACAAACCGTTCGACCGGTTCATCACCGAACAACTGGCGGGGGACGAGCTTTGCGACTGGCGTTCAGCTGAGACGTTCACTCCCGAGATGTTGGACAACCTGATCGCAACGACCTTCCTGTTGTGTGCGAACGATGATTCCAGTCAGAACGAACTCAACACGCCGGACATCCGACATCATGTGCTGCAGCGAACGAGCGAAACCGTCGCCAACGCGCTGCTGGCGGTGACGATGGAATGTGCCAAGTGTCACGATCACAAGTACGAGCCAATCTCCCAGTACGATTACTACAGCTTCGAGTCGATATTTGCACCCGTGTTTAATGTGCACAACTGGGTGACTGCGGAGAACCATGTCAGGCCTGACGTCTCTGATGCAGAACGTGCCGAGATCGATCAAGCGAACGCCACCATCAATTCGCGGATCGATGGGCTGACCAAGCGTGGCGATGAAATTCATCTGACCTGCCGGGGGCGAATCCTGCAACAACGGCTTGACGAATTGTCAGAAGACATCCGTGACGCCGTGAAGACGGCAATTGAGACTCCCGCAGACAATCGTACGGACGAACAGAAGCAGCTGGCCGAGGCGCACGAATCGTCCATCGTGCCCAGTGATGAGCAAATCGAGGCCGCTTTGACTGACGAAGAACGTCACGAGTGCTCTGAGATCGAACGAGAGACGGCCGACATGCGAGCCTGCCTGCGCAGTTACGACCAGATCACCTGGGCCGTAGAAAATGCAGCTCCACCGGCCACCCATGTCCTTCGCCGGGGCAACTATTTGCGTCCCGGATTGGAGGTGCATCCTGCATTGCTCGACATCCTGACGGAAGAATCGACGCAGGTCTTCAGGTCGGAATCTGAGGACTTGACCGCGACGAGCGGACGACGTCTGGAACTGGCCCGTCGACTCACGGACTCCGACACGCTTGCAGGAAGCTACGCTGCCCGGGTGATCGTCAACCGGCTCTGGCAGCAGTTGTTTGGTCGGGGGATCGTCGAAACGAGCGACAACTTCGGCGTGTCCGGTTCGCCCCCCTCGCACCCAGAACTGCTCGACTGGTTGACGATGGAGTTTGTTCGCGAAGGATGGCGAGTCAAGCCGCTTGTCAAGTTGATGATGATGTCGAGTGTGTACCGGCAGACATCGATGACTGACGACACGTCCGAACCTGTTGAAACGGTCGACCCGGCAAATAAACTCCTGTGGAGAATGAACCTCAGGCGGCTGGATTCGGAGCAGATCCGCGATGCCATGCTGACCGTCAGCGGCAAGCTCGACCCGTCGATTGGCGGCGAGCCACTCCCGCTGGACGTGCAGCCGGACGGGATGGTCCTCATCAAGCAGGACGGTCTGCCTTATCCGGAATCGCAATGGCGTCGCAGCATCTACGTGCTCGCGCGACGGAACTATCAGCTCACTATGCTCCGCATGTTTGATCAACCGATCGTGACACGCAACTGCTCGTTGCGCAAGCCGACGGCTGTTGTCACACAGTCGCTGACCTTGTTGCACGATGATTTCGTCTTGGAGCAGGCCCAGTTCATGGCCGATCGAGCGAGGGATGAGTCTGCCGATCACGACTCCGCAGCACTGATTTCCTGGGCTTTCATGGCTGCGCTCGGTCGACCAGCCGACGCAGAAGAGACGGCATGGTCTGTGGAACTGCTGACTCGTCATGCAGCACGCTATCAGGAAGATGGGATGGAGGCGGAACAGGCCAATCTGAAGGCGCTGTCTGACGTCTGCCACATGCTGATGAACACGAATGAGTTTCTGTATTTGCCATGATGAATCGCATTCCACTTCCATCGTTATCTCGTCGTCAGCTTCTCAAGCTGACCGGTATGGGGTTCGGCGAACTGGCGTTCGCATGCATCTCCGGTGAGCTGGAAGCAGCAACGAGTGGAGCAGGCGATGACCTGCGACCGCGAGCGAAGCATTTCGCGGCCCCGGCCAAATCGGTCATCATGCTCATGCAGAACGGCGGCCCCGGCCAGATGGACCTGTTCGACCCCAAGCCCGAGCTGACGAAATTCAGCGGCAAGATCCACACCGAGAAAGTAGAGATGTTCCAGCCGGGAAGTGAAGGAAACACGCTGCTTGGCAGTCCGCTCGCGTTTCGCCACTACGGTGAGTGTGGCATGGAGATGTCGACAATCCTGCCCCATCTCGGTTCGATTGCTGACGACATTTGTCTGGTGCGGTCTGCCTACAACTACCACAATAATCACACCGAATCGCTCGTGGCTTTCAACACGGGGAAGATCTTTCAGGGACGGCCGGCACTCGGGTCATGGATCAGTTACGCGCTGGGGACGGAGAATCAGAACCTGCCCGCGTACATCGTGCTCCGCGATCCGGGTGGATACAACACGAGTGGAACCCTGCTTTGGGACAATGGCTGGATGCCCTCGCTCTACGCAGGGACAGAGGTCGCCACAAAGGGGACACCGGTCCTCAATCTGAACCCGACCGAGGCTGTCCCTCCAGACGTGAAGCGAGACAACCTCGATCTGCTCGCCAAGCTCAACCAACGTCATCAGCGAGACTTCCCCTACGAGTCGGCTCTAAACGCCCGTATCCAGAACTACGAACTCGCTGCACGCATGCAACTGGCCGCAGCTGAGTTGCTCGACTTGTCGGGTGAGACAGATGCGACTCGCAAGCTGTACGGTCTCGATAACCCGGACACGGCACTCTATGGCCTGCGGTGTCTGATGGCCCGCCGACTGGTGGAATCCGGAGTCCGGTTCGTCCAGATTCTTCCGCCGATCAAACCTCAGTCACAGCCCTGGGATGCACATAACGATAGCAAGTCGCAGAACGAACAGATCTGTATTCAATGTGACCAGCCGTCAGCTGCACTCATTCAGGACCTGAAGCAGCGCGGGCTCCTCGATTCGACGGTCGTGCTCTGGTCGGGAGAGTTTGGTCGTCTGCCGGTCTCACAGAACGGCAAAGGCCGCGACCATAACCGCAACGCGTTCAGCCTGATTCTGGCGGGCGGGGGCTTCAAGTCGGGATATGTTCACGGTGCCACCGATGAAATCGGCTACAAGTCTGTGGAAGGCCGTATGAGTGTCAACGATCTGCACGCGACGATCCTGCACCAGCTGGGCCTCGACCACGAACGCCTGACTTACACCCATCACGCTCGTCCTGAGACCATGACTGATGCTGTGGTCACTGGTGCAAAGGTGATTGATGAGATGATCGCTTGAACGATGCCATTTCGCGAAAGCGAACTGATACCAGGCAAACTGATTGCTCGATACCCCTCGACTGCAAATGCAGTCAGGCTGAATGACATTCAGGCTTCGAGAAACTTACGTGGCAGGGCGATGGAGTAGAGGACGGTGAGGCCGCCTGCTGCCAGGAGAGTGATGGGCATCCATTGGGGGGGCGAGAACTCGCGTTTCGTCAACGGGGAGACGCGAATGAAGACTTGTGGCATTCGGGCCTGCTGCATTTCAGTGGCGTTTCTCAGCGTCACACGGTCCACGAACAGGAGGGTGCTCCCGGTCATCATCAGCGCAAGACCAAACCCGATGACACAGGGTCGGACGAGTCGGATGATGAGGGCACGCATAAGCGGGAGGCGGAATCAACGATATGGAAACGAATCGGCGCGTCCCTGCAACTCGAGATATCGAACCCACGAGATTCACACATGACCGATGATTGGTTGTTCTTGTGCATTTCACGTGAACTGCGGGAAATGAAGGGATCATCCTAAGAAATCCGGTCCTGTTGATACTGTCGATTCTGGAATTCCTCCTGCTGGATTCGACCTGATGGCTCCGCTACAGTGTTGCCTATTCATCAGCCATCATCGCTGCGACGGTCCGGAGAGAGAGAAAGGCAACATCGTGGACGCAAACATCGTACTTCTACCGGGTGACGGAATTGGACCGGAAATTGTGGCTCAGGCGGAGCGAGTGTTGCAGGTCGTTGCTGAGCAACATGGACATGAGTTTCACCTGTCGAGCCACCCGATCGGTGGGTGTGCCATTGACGAGTTCGGCGATCCGTTGCCAGAGTCCACCCTGAAGGCTTGCCGCGAGTCTGACGCAGTCCTGCTTGGCGCCGTCGGCGGGCCGAAGTGGGACGATCCACACGCCAAGACCCGCCCGGAAGCAGGACTCCTGAAGATCCGCAAGGAACTCGGACTGTTCGCAAACCTCCGCCCCATCAATCCGAACCCCGCCTTGCTCGATTCGTCGCCGCTTAAGCGACATATCATCGAAGGCACGGACATCCTGTTCGTTCGAGAACTGACCGGAGGCATCTACTTCGGAGACTCGGGCGTTCAAGAGAAGGATGGCGAGAAGACCGCTTTTAATACCATGGTTTACTCACAATCCGAGGTGAAGCGAGTTGTGCGAGTGGCCGCTGCCGCTGCCCTGAAACGACGGGGCAAGCTCACGTCCGTGGACAAGGCAAACGTGCTCGAAGTCTCTCGTTTGTGGCGTCACACGGCTGAGCAGGTGGTCAAGACCGAGTTCCCGACGCTCGAGTACGAGGTCGTTCTTGTCGATGCGATGGCCATGCACCTCATTTCCCGACCACGAGACTTTGACGTCGTAGTCACGGGCAACATGTTCGGAGACATCCTGACTGACGAAGCATCAATGTTGCCCGGATCGCTCGGACTGCTCCCGTCAGCCTCTGTCGGAGAATCGGGTCCCGGACTGTTCGAGCCGATTCACGGCTCAGCTCCGGATATCGCCGGCAAGGGGATTGCCAATCCGCTTGCCACAATTCTCGCGACGGCCATGCTGCTCCGGCACTCGTTACATCTCGAAACCGAGGCTGCTGCGATCGCAGCGGCCGTCACCAGGGTTCTGGATGCTGGCCATCGCACAGCCGACATTGCCCGATCCGGTGAGACATCGGTGGGCACGGTTGCAATGGGAGACCTTGTATTGGTGGAATTGGCAAGCTGATCGAAGGGATGACTTTCGTATCGATCCTCTCACGACGGTTGAGCCGTCGGCTTCGGAAGACCAACATGACTCCCATCGGATGCGGTTCACTCAGATGAAGTCGGTGCCCCGTTGGACGATTGATCATGTCCATTCGAGAGCTGTGCCCTCAACGCTGCCGCCTCACGCTCCAGTTTGCGTTGTTCTGCCCGGATGCGGTTGAGGGCAATAGTGGTGTGAACCTTGGTCGATGCCAGATCACCTATCGCCAACATCACCAGCCACATCACAAGCAACAGGACCACGATCCAGTACGCTGCAAACCATCCGGGCGCACCTGCGAAGACGCGGACGAGGTCGCCCAAAGGGAGCATAAGGCCAATCACAGTCAGCAATCCGGATGCCTGCATCCGCCGGCGATAGCGGCGTCCGAGGAACGATCGATCTTCTTCATCCAGTTCGGGGTCAGCCTGTTGTTGCTCCCACACACGTTTGTGTGATCGCAGCATCAGGATGCCGCCGACGATGAGTGCCCCCCCGAAGGCAGCTGATACGAACCAACTCCTATCCACCGCAATATTCCTCGGATCAGACAGCACTTTGCGTTCAGTGACTCTTCTCGAATGCAGAGCCTGCAAAACCAGGCCGTCAATCACATCCTAGCGGACGGCTTCTGTTAATGCATCATCCTCAGGGCATACGCACCGATTGATCGACGTACGTGCTGATGGGAGGGTATTTTTTTGCTGGCGTGAGGTTGAGTGTGAGGGCGTGTACGACGTCGGGCCTTGCGGAGTGGCAGGAGCAGCTGGTCATGGATGAAACGGCACAGGAGTTTGTGAAACTCTGACACAATGCTTTGCGGATCTCGAAGACCCGCGGGTGCAGGCGTCGTGCGATCATTTGCTGATCGATATTCTGGCGATCACGATCCTCGGGGTGAGTTGCGGAGCCGGTGACCGGCGGTGATCGAATACGTGCCCGCGAGTGCATGAGAGACTTCTTCGAGTTCAGGCCAACTCACACGCTCGCTTTACAGACGAACCACAGGCCTCGCATCGAGAGTACAGATAAAGGTACTTGGAGGCGTCCCATGCTCGTGCCATTCAATGCACGATTCAGCGGTGATAGCCGAGACAAGGAGATTCTTGGCAGGCTCTTACCAACACTCCGATAAGTTGATATTACCTTGTTGGCCGGGAGTTTGCGAGACTTCCGGACAGGAAAGCCACGGTGACTCATTTCGTTGTGATGCCCAGTTTGTGGAAGAGGTTGGGGACTTTGAGGGCGTTTTCGCGGAGGGCTGCGGTGATGTTGGGGACTTT
>JAGQQG010000051.1 GCA_020426325.1 Planctomycetaceae bacterium
GTAGTCGAACGAATTGAGCGCCTCGTCCATCTCCTTGCGGGCCTGGGCGCGGACCTCATCGCTCGGCGTACCGGTGACCGTGCGATAAACCCGCTCGCGAATCCCGTCCCGACCGCCACGCAGGCTGAACATCACATGGGCCACGTGCGGCCTCAACTCTTTGATGAATGGATCGATCACCGTCCGCGTGTGCTCAGCAGCGAGATGATTCTTGTCCAGTGTGCAGAAGTCGCACACGCCGGCCGGCTCGGGCGTCGTCCAGCCTTGACCATCATCAATGCCCCACGGGTGGACCATGATCACCGCCGTCTGATCACTCCGCAGCCGGTTCGGCATCTCGATGATGCCCCGCGCGTTGTACGAGAACCGCCAAGCCCGTACCGATAGATCGGCCCCCTCATCATCCACCAGCAGCGGCGCCTCAAACCGCGTCACCTCTTTCACCGGCTGCACAAACTTCGGGTGATCCGCCAGCAGCGGAGCGGGATTCTCCAGCCGCGTGAGCGTGTTGCGATAGGTGCGAGGCTCACTTGCGGAAGACGTGTCCTCAGCAAATGTCGAGGGCGCGAGGCAAGACATCAGCAGCAGTAAGCTCACACGTGTCTGACCTCGCATGAACGCGTTCAACATCGCCCGATCTCCTCTTCGATGATCTCAGGGGGGTTTTCAATCTGATTCTCCATCAATCTACACTATTGAACCAGTGGCTATTGGT
Source organism: Planctomycetaceae bacterium (assembly GCA_020426325.1). Taxonomy (GTDB): domain Bacteria; phylum Planctomycetota; class Planctomycetia; order Planctomycetales; family Planctomycetaceae; genus JAHBXU01. The sequence goes on from JAGQQG010000051.1 coordinate 716, forward strand.
CGATTTCAATGGAATCGGGACCGCCTCTTCGATACTTCGCTCAAGAATTCGATCCCGGCATTTCACCTTCGATGGACGAACAAGCCCCTCCTCACCGGAAAGGGCCGCTCAATGCTGGGCCGGGACGACGGGAACGTTCCCGATTTGTTACAGTCAGGATTGGCGTTTCGACGGAAACTCAGGGTAGTGAATGGTGATTGATGTTCGTTGATCGTGTGACGATTACGTGTGAGGCGGGGGATGGCGGGGATGGCTGTATGAGCTTTCGCCGGGAGGCTCACGTGCCGCGCGGTGGGCCGGACGGCGGCGACGGCGGGCATGGTGGTGATGTGATTGTCAAAGCCGAGAGAAACCTCGGCAGTCTGGCAAACATCGCGGGACATCGCCATTGGCGGGGAGGTCGGGGAGAACACGGCAAGGGCAGCCTCCGAACGGGTAAGTGCGGCGATAAAGTGGTGGTCCTGGTGCCGCCGGGCACACTCGTGCGTGATGCGGTTCGTGGACATCTGTTGAAGGACCTCGCGAACGATGGAGACGAGGTGGTCGTTGCCAGAGGCGGTCAGGGGGGTCGTGGCAACAAGCGATTCGCGACGGCAACTCATCAGGCGCCCCGCGAATTCGAGTACGGCGGAAAAGGGGAGCACCGCGAGGTTTCTTTAGAGTTGAAACTCATCGCGGATGTCGGGCTGGTGGGAAAGCCGAACGCAGGCAAGTCGACCCTGCTCAGCCGCATGTCGAATGCAACACCTGAGATTGCTGATTACCCCTTCACGACAAAGTACCCCAACTTGGGACTGGTGCGACTCGGATTCGAACATCAGTTCGTGGTCGCGGACATCCCCGGGCTCATCGAGGGGGCACACGCAGGGATCGGATTGGGGCACGAGTTCTTGAAACATGTCCAGCGGACGAAGGTGCTAGTCCATCTGGTTGAACCTTCGCCCATGGATCAGTCAGATCCGATTGTCAACTATCGACAGATTCGCGAGGAGATGCGTCTGTACGATGAGTCGCTGATGGACCGACCGGAAATCGTCTGCGTCTCGAAATGCGAGCTTCCGGATGCAGAGGCGGCCGCCGAACTGCTCATCGAGGAATTCGGCTTCCCGGTGATGCTGATCTCCGCAGCGACCGGGAAGGGCCTGCCCGAACTTACACAGCGACTGTTGGAGACTCTCGCGGAAGAAGAGCAAAGGGCAGACGAAGGCGCAGCACTTTCCGCAGAAGCAAAAGTGTCACAGGACGAGCCTGCGGATTAGGAACCATCCCGTCAAGCCGTGCCAAGTCGCCCCGACTCATCACTCAGAGTCGTGCAACAACTGTGCAACCTGACGACGGTATCTGACAGCCCTGTATGAGAACTGCCTTGTCTTCGTCACGCTTTTTGCGTTTCGGGACAGACGTTCGTATTTTTCCGCCAAAGCGGTTTTAACTTTCACGAGATGATTGTTGTCGCTCATGAGCGGAACCTTCGGATCGGTCGATACTGAACTTTTTTCGAGCCGCAGAGTATAGCCGATTTTCAGGTCTTGCAAGAAACATCTGAGTTTTTGTATCATCAAAAATTAGTTTTTGATGACAGAAAATATCGATGCAACTCGTTGACTCCTATTCCCATAAGAGAGCACACGGCTGGTGCTGGTTATCGATTGTGCTCTCCGTGACAGGTTGTGGTTCATCGAATCCCACAGAACCATCGACAGCCAATGTGGAAGGAAGATATTCCATTGTTTGCACAACCGGCATGGTGGCGGACATTGTCACTCAGGTCGCAGGTGACCGGGCTGAGGTGACAGCTCTGATGGCAGAGGGAGTCGACCCCCACCTCTACGTGCCGACGCGAAGCGATGTCGTGCGAATGCAGGAGGCAGACATCATCTTCTACAGCGGCCTTCGGCTGGAAGGCGCTATGCAGAAGACCTTCGAAACTTTGTCAGGCAATGGACGGCCTGTCTATGCCGTCACGGCTGAGATCCCGCAAAACGACCTGCTGGCCCCCCCCAACTTCGAAGGGCATCCTGATCCGCACGTCTGGAATGACGTCAAGCTTTGGAGCCAGGCGGTCGCCTTCGTGGCTGCAAGACTGGAAGCGTATGATACCACCAATGCAGAAGAATATCGCGCAAATGCAGAAGCGTATCGACAACAACTCAACGCCCTCGACACCTACGTCCGTGAAGTGATCGGCACCATTCCGGAAGCCCAACGCTATCTGGTGACCGCACATGATGCCTTCGAGTACTTCAGTCGCTCATACAGAATCCCTGTGGAATCGGTTCAGGGGATCACAACGGAGTCAGAGGCCGGCGTCGACGACATCAACCGACTCGTCGACCTGCTGGTCACGAAGAAAGTGCCGGCCATCTTCGTCGAGTCGAGCGTCAATGCAGCGAACATTCAGGCGGTCATCAATGGCGCTCAAAGCCAGGGCTGGGCGGTCAATAATGGTGGGACTCTCTTCTCCGATGCCATGGGAGCCGAGGGAACCTATGAAGGAACGTATCTCGGCATGATCGATCACAACGCAACCACGATCACCCTGTCGCTCGGGGGCGTGGCTCCAAACAACGGTATGCAGGGCAAGTTGAATGGAGCAGCAGTTACCACAAATCAGGGCAAATAACCTCGACTCGTGTCTAGTGTCACCTCCAATTCGGAGACGTCCTCGCAGACGTCGGTTCCCGCGGAAACATTTGCGTCAGACCATCCCGAGTCCTCGCCTCTGTCGATTCACGACATGACAGTTGCTTATCACCGGAGGCCGGTGATTTGGGATGTCGACTACGACGCTCCGGCCGGCAAATTGATCGCCATCGTTGGTCCAAACGGAGCTGGCAAAAGCACTCTCATCAAGGCGACTCTCGATCTCGTCCCCAAGGTCTCCGGTGACGTGCGTGTTTTCGGTCAACCCTACGAAGAGCAACGCACACGCGTGGCCTATGTCCCCCAGCGGACAAGTGTCGACTGGGACTTTCCTGTGAGCGCTCAAGACGTCGTCGCGATGGGACTCTATAAGAAGATCGGCTGGTGCCGACCGGTCACGCGCAGGTGGAGAATCGAAGCTCGCGAAGCACTCGACCGGGTCGGACTGGCTGACTTCTCACGTCGGCAGATCAGCCAACTGTCGGGAGGTCAACAGCAACGAGTTTTCCTCGCGAGAGCCTTAGTACAGCGGGCGGATCTCTATCTGATGGATGAACCATTCGCTGGTGTGGATGCAGCCACGGAACGTGCCATCCTGCAAGTACTTCGAGACCTGCGCTCGACAGGAAAGACGGCTCTCGTGGTCCATCATGACTTGCAGACCGTCGCAGACTACTTCGACCATGTCCTGCTGCTCAACATGCGTCTGGTGGCCTCGGGGCCGACGGCTGAGGTCTTCACGGAGGAGAATCTTCGCCGCACCTATGGAGGTCGTCTCGCCCTGCTCGATCAAGTCGGCACACGACTGGCAGAGGGGCAGTGAAAATGAAACAACTCCTTTCCGGACTGGTGGTGGCAGTTCTCGGTGCCATTGTCCTCGTCGAGGCTCACAATACGTCAGAAGAGGGGCACAGCTTTCGAGACTGGCCAATCACTTTCTCCATCGCCCCTCAAGCGACAACCGTGGCCCACGCCCCGGAGGTTCCGACCGCCAATGCCTCCCCCCCTACTCCTCCAACACTACTCTCACGTTTGTGGCGGGTCCTCAGCCTGCGGGATTACAACACGCGCGTGGTGCTGCTGGGGACCACGATACTCGGCATCACCGCAGGGATTGTCGGCACCTTCATGCTGTTGCGTAAGCGGGCGCTCGTGGGAGATGTGGTGGGGCACTCTGCTCTGCCCGGCATCGCGATTGCTTTTCTGGTGATGGAAGGATTGTCACCCGGCACAGGCAAATGGCTGCCCGGCTTACTCGCAGGGGCATTTGTCTTTGGGGTGGCAGGTGCCGTGAGTGTGATGTTGATTGAGAAGTACTCCCGCATCAAACCGGATGCGGCAATGGCGATGACGCTCAGCGTGTTTTATGGTCTGGGAGCAGCATTATTCACTGTCGTCCAGAAAGTTCCCGGGGGCAATGCAGCCGGACTGAAGACGTATCTCAGCGGCAAGACAGCATCACTCATCACGGACGATGTCTGGCTGTTTGCAGTCGTCGCTGGAGTGGTGCTCACAGTCACGATGCTGCTGATGAAAGAACTGACTATCCTTTGTTTTGACGGTGAATTTGCGGCCGCAGACGGCTGGCCCGTCTTCTGGCTGGATACGCTCTTGATTGGATTGGTGGTGACCGTCACAATTATTGGTATGCAGAGCGTCGGCCTGATTCTGGTCGTAGCGACACTCATCATCCCGCCGGCTTCCGCGCGCTTCTGGACGGACGATCTCCGCCGAATGACGCTCGGAGCGGGCCTGGCCGGCGGGATGAGTTCTTTTTTCGGCACCATCATGAGTGCCCTCTTCCCTCACGTGGCTGCCGGGGCAGTCATTGTGCTCACGGGAGCATGCCTGTTCGCAGTGAGTTTGCTGTTCGGTACTAAGCGGGGTGTGCTGATCCACTGGTGGAGGCAACGCCAATTACGTCGGGAGGTTGGTCGAGTTGACCTGCTGCGTGCGGCTTTCGAACTGGTTGAGCATGCCGTCAGTGCTCCAATTCCCGAGTTTGACGAACTGACAGCTCACGAACTTTCGCTGGCCGATCTGCTGATGATGCGGACATGGGATGCAGCGTCATTGCAACGGCTGATTATCGCAGCAGTCCGGGAGGGTCTGATGCATCCCACCGGAAAAGATACCTGGAGGCTGACCCGATCAGGAGCCGAAGAGGCACGTCGTCTCGCAAGGAATCATCGACTGTGGGAGATGTATCTCATGAAATATGCGCATATCGCTCCCAGTCATGTCGACCGGGATGCTGATCTGATCGAACATGTCCTCGATCCGGAACTCGTTGCTGAGTTGGAATACCAACTCGACCATCCGGACGACGAAATTCCGCAAAGTTCGCATGCAACCAGCGTCAGTTCACTCGAATAATCAAAGCGTGCACGCATCCCTTTGCCATGATTCATGAGTTCTTTCAACTCCTGTCTGGCTGGTCATCGCTCGACACCGCGATTGCAGGAAGTGCTGCGCTCACAGCCATGTCCTGTTCGCTCCCCGGCGCCTGGCTTGTGCTACGTAAACACTCCATGATGGGGGATGCACTCTCGCACACGGCCCTCCCCGGCGTGGTTCTGGCGTTTCTGTTCTCCATCAGCATGAAACAGGCGGGCTGGGTCTCTGCGGCTCAGGAAGACGCTTTTCTGCAGCTGTTTCTGTTTGTGGGTGCGGTCGTCGTCGGAGTGGGAACCGCATGGTTGACGGAATGGGTTCAACGACTTGGTCGGCTGGAAGGTTCCGCATCGCTTGGAGTGGTTTTCACCGCCGTGTTCGCATTAGGGCTGCTACTCATCCGGCTTGATGTTGACAATGTTCATCTTGACGTCGATTGCGTGTTGTTCGGCATTATTGAAACGGCAGCTTTGCAAAAGGTGCCCGGGACATCGATTCCTGAGCCCGTGTTGGTCAACGGAGCTATCTTCCTTGCCAATCTGTTGTTGGTGGTGCTTTTCTACAAAGAGTTAAAAATCTCCGCTTTCGATCCAGGCCTGGCAACGAGTCTCGGGATTCCGGCACGTGGCATTCATTATGGATTGATGGCTGTGACGGCGGTCACGGTTGTCGCTGCTTTCACCACAGTCGGCAGCATTCTGGTGATCGGCTTGTTGATCATACCCACTGCCACCGCACTGCTGTTGAGCGAACGGTTGAGTGTGGTGCTGGCGCTGAGTGTCTGTCTGGCAGCGATCAGTGCCGCGCTGGGTCATGCCTTGACGTTGACGGTGCCTCGCATGCTTTTCTCGAGACTGGGATACCCGACAATTGAGGATGCAGGAACAGCCGGCATGATGTCCGTGACAGCGGGCCTGTTGTTCCTCATGGCACTGATCCTCGCTCCGGGGCAGGGTCTGATCTCGAAACTCATCCATCGCCTGCGACTAGGCTTGAAGATTTCTGGTGATGACATCCTCGGCGTGCTGTTCCGTTTCGAGGAGAAGACGGCCATGCGACCAATAGACATCTCAGTACCAGCATTGGTTGCCAGGCAGAATGGGATGCGTCCGTGGATGGTCTCACTGTCGGTCCGCAGACTGTTACGACGTGACTTAGTCACAAGGCAGACGTCTGGTGAACTCGTTCTCACTGACCGCGGCCGGGAAAGTGCCAAGTCCCTGATACGTGCTCACCGTCTCTGGGAGGCGTATATGTCCAAACACTTCGAACTCCCGGACGATCACCTCCACGAAACGGCCCACCGCGTTGAGCACTTCATTGACGATGACATACAAGAACGCCTGCAAAGTGAACTCAACGCACCGACCAAGGACCCACACGGGAAACGCATCCCGGAACTGTCGGACTCCTGAAAATACGAGCTGTGTCATGCCGATGGAGAATTGGCTTTGGCTATCAGAGGCGAGGTCTCTCCCATGCGTGTTGACGAATCACGTTGACCGCGAAGTTCCTCGATGGTGACACCGAAATTCGTGTCACTTTTGTGCATCATGATGCCGGAATGCATCATCATTTTCCCAACCTGCACACACTGTTTGGTGACATTCTGAATCACCATGTATTGATCAAGCAACATACTTCAACTGCATATCGTGCGCGATCCGTCAAATCGTCGACTGCCTGCTGGAACCTCTCGTCATTGAGTCTTGTCACCTCATCTGATCGTTTGATGTGGCCTAGGGTTGGTTGCGCGTGTGCCTCCGATGTGATCACTTGGCGGTTTAATGAATTCATGTTTCGCACCCTTTTAATGGCCCTCCTGTTCTTGTTCGCGACCTCTCACGCAATGGGAGGGTTGGTGATCAATGAGGTCCTGTACGACTCAACGTCCAACGATGGGTCAGACGGCAGCAACGGCGAGTGGATTGAGCTTTACAATGACAGCAACACCGCTACCGACGTTACCAACTTCATCCTTTCGGATGGAGACTGGACGATTGTGTTACCTAGCCAGACAATCGCTGCTCACGATTATTTCCTGATTGGATATGCATCGACGGCTTCTGACCTGAACGGCAGCCCGACGTTTGATATCGATCTGGATACTTATTCCTCCTCGATGATCGGAGGAGCCACGCCGATGACTCTCACGAACTCCGGTGAGTTCTTGGGAATCTTCGATGCCTCCGGCACACTTCTGGATGGTGTGGTGTGGGAAAACCCATCCACAAATAACAGGCCGGGGTCAGGGACCTCTGCCAACGTGGCCTTACCATCCGGGCACCCTCTCGGTGGAACTCTGACAATTCCGACCACGGGGTTTACGTCGATCTCCGGGAACGCAGGCAACGGTGAATCGATCGCTCGCGATTTGGATGGTACCGGCAACTGGGTCTTCTCTTCGACACTCGCCTCAGGCAATACTGCGGGCAGGACGAACGCGACACCCGAACCAAAACAAATGCTCATGGGATGCCTGGGGGGCATCCTGCTGATGACACTCTCGCCACTCCGGTCTCGAAAACGTCGATCACCCGTTCGCAGCCTGTGATCACGTCTCCGTCAGGACGCTGATGATCCCGCGGCAGAAGTCCGGCAGGTCATCCGGCTTGCGACTGCTGACGAAGTGTCGGTCGACCACGACCGGTTTGTTCTCCCAGATCGCACCGGCATTGATGAGATCATCCTTGATGCCCGGCGAACCCGTCACGCGAACTTGCGTGTAAACCTTGGCTGAGATGGGAATCCAGCCCCCATGACAAATGGCAGCGATAAGCTTGAGATGAGCGTTGAACCCCTGCACGAGTTCGAGGACTTTGGGATCACGCCTGAGCTTGTCGGGCATGAAGCCTCCGGGGCAGATGACACCGTGAAAATCGTCCACCTCCATCTCATCAATCGCAGCATCAGAAACACAGGGATACCCGTGTTTGCCGGAATATGTCACTCCCTCTTCGGGACCAGCCACCGTCACATGGGCGCCAGCCTCCTCCAGCCGGAGCTTGGGATACCAGAGCTCGAGATCCTCATACACGTCCCCGACGAAACAGAGGATGCGTTTGCCATCAAGGGGGGTCTTGCTCATGTGTGGGTTCTCCAGAACTCATTGATCAGCAGTTGCAGTCGACCTATAGTGAACACGATACGGTTCTACGTGACGAGTGCAAGAGGCGAAAGCTGTGCGAATTGTCGTTAATGGTGAAGCCCAAGAAGTGGCAGACAAAATCACCGTGCAGGAGCTGCTGATCTCTCTTGATGTAAAGACGAAAGCGGTCGCGGTCGAGCGCAACCTGGAAATCGTGCCAGCAGCACTCCATCGAGAATGCATACTCTGCGAGGGCGACCAGCTGGAGATTGTCACCCTCGTTGGCGGGGGATAAGACCCTCGATTCGCTTCCCCAGACTGCCGGCTGATCTGGCTTCTTTTCATCTCGATCAGCTTGTGTCTGAAATTTTCACATTATTCACGCTTACCTTCTCTTTGTTTATGTTAAAGTAAACATCGCTTAACGCATTGTGGAGCCTCTTCAAGATGACTTCCTCCCTCCGTGAATGGATCAATCAGCTGTCTGACGAAGATGTGAACTTCCTGAAGCGGTTCATTCTCGCATCGGGGTCATTGAAGGCAGTCGCTGCAGAGTACGGGGTAAGTTACCCCACGATCCGTCTGCGGGTCGACCGACTGATTCAGAAGATCCAACTCGTCGACGATGCTCGGGTGACCAGTGAGTTCGAACGTCGTGCACGGGCGCTCTACGCCGATGGCAAGCTGGAACTCGATGCCATGCGGGAGTTGATCAAGCTGCATGACGCCGATTCCCAACAAATGTTCAAACCAGATCCTGAAGGAGATGCGACATGAATAAGTTGCTTCACTCTCTCACCCTGATCGTGTTTATTCCCGTGTCTGCGATCGCCGCTGATGGTCCGCAACTCATCGAGACATACTCGTGGGAGGCGCTCGCGGGTGCTGGTCAATTGTTGAACGGAGAAGTGGTGAAGGACGAGAGTGAAGGGACTGTCCTGAAACTCGAAAAACTCGGGGAACAGTCAACTCTCACACTCCTGGAGATTGAAAAGCCTCCCGTCACTTCGCAGATCTACGTGCTTGACGGGCGCGTTCGCTACGAAGGCGTGAGTGAGCAGGGATTTCTGGAAACGTGGAATTACTTTCCAGATGGAGGCGCCTATTTCTCACGAACCCTGGGAATGTCGGGACTGATGCAGTTCCTGACAGGAGATTCGGACTGGCGAGACTTCTCACTGCCGTTTTCGTTCGAGGCAAGTTCGTCAGCAGAACCCCCAAGTCGAATTCAGCTGAATGTCGTTTTGCCGAAAGAGGGGACTGTGTGGCTGAGTGACGTATCGCTGAGACAATTTCCGTCGCTCATGTCGGCAACGAGTCCCCAGAGACCCTGGTGGAGTGATCGAACTTCCGGGTACGTCGGAGCTGTGATGGGGACAACACTCGGATTGCTGGGGGCTCTCATCGGCGTGCTGGGCGGAACGGGACGTGCCCGTCGATTCACCCTGTCGATTCAGATTCTCGGTATTGCTGCGGGAACTGTCTGCCTCATCATGGGCGTGATTGCTCTCATTGCCGGACAGCCGTATGCGGTGTACTACCCACTGCTGTTATGCGGACTGATCAGCAGCGTCGTCCTGGGATTGCTGCGACCGGTGCTCAAGAACCGATACGCACACGAGGAACTTCGCCGCATGCAGGCAGTGGATGTCTGAACGCATGCTTTCGATGCAGAGGCGAGTGACCTAGAATCGGATGAAGTTCATAGATTTCAACTCCGACCGGTCAACACCGAACATGACATCCGCATCTGAATCCATGCTGACAACCGACGCCACTCTCGATACTCCGCTCACTCTCGGATCGCACACGTTCTCATCAAGGTTGATCGTGGGAACCGGGAAGTATGCAACATTTGAACTGATGCAGGAGTGCTTGACAGCAAGCGAGGCAGAAGTGATTACGGTGGCTGTCAGAAGAGAACGGCTGGTCGATTCTGACGGAAGAAACATTCTGGACTTCATCGATCTGGAACGGTTCACGATCCTGCCGAACACGGCTGGGTGTTTCGCTGCGGACGATGCGGTGCGGGTCGCCAGGATGGGGCGGGAAATCCTCACGAACCTCAACAACCCGGGAGCTGATTGGATCAAGCTGGAGGTGTTAGGAGACACGCGGACTCTCCTCCCTGACCCTGTGGCGACGCTACAGGCGACCGAGCAACTGGTCGCGGACGGGTTTCAGGTGCTCTGCTACACGACGGACGATCCCATCACTGCCAAGCGACTGAAGGAAGCGGGAGCAACTTCCGTGATGCCCGCAGGAAGTCCCATCGGCAGCGGGCAGGGAATTCTCAATCCCAACAATCTGCGGATCTGCCTGGAGTACTTGAAGGAGAATGACCCCAACTATCCGGTCATCGTGGATGCCGGAGTGGGGACTGCGAGTGATGTTTCCTCAGCGATGGAATTAGGATGTGACGGCGTACTCCTGAACACGGGCATCGCCGGTGCGGATGATGCCCTGACTATGGCTCATGCCATGAAGCTCGCTTGCCGAGCGGGACGCTTCGCCTATCTGGCAGGTCGCATCCCCAAGAAGCTTTACGCGACCGCATCGAGTCCCGAACAGGGCGTCGTCACCCCGGCCCGTCGAAACTGAACGTCATCGCCGTTCCGGGACTTTCATGAGGTAGGGCTCTGGATCGAACAGCCACATCCGATGCTCGTTTCCATGACTTCCCGCATTGTCAATCGTCAGGAATTTGACACCCGAATTCCCAGCTGACACGCCAAAGTGATTACTCGCGTCACCCAGCAGACCACGCAGCGTGTTCGCCATTTGATCGATATCGCCACCGGGTTGTGCCTGGAAGACGGCCAGATAACGGCGAAGCCTTGGATCATCTGCAGAGTCAAAAGATCCGACGGTCACGACTGACTGATAGCGATCATGCCAGACATAGGCATCGATATTGGCGTTCAGTTCTCGCAGCGCGACTGCCATTTCCCACGCGTTATGAGACGCCTCGTTCAGGTTGTCACTGACTTGAAATGCTTCCAGAGCATCCGGGGAATTGCTGTCGCCCAAGTGTGCCAGTGTTTTCCCTGAGAAGGTTGCAATCACGAGGCTGTATTTGCCTTCGTTCTCATACAACGAGTACTTGCCTCCGCTGTTGATCTTCACGAGGAGCGGATCGTGCTTTCGGGCAGCAATCTCTTCCGGGGTGAGTAACGGATTGACGGTCAGAAATGCGCGACTGAGCGGACCCTTTTTGCGTTGAGTCTCCAGCCAACTGACACCCTCCTGCTGAAGCGATTTGGGACGAAACTTCTTGATCCATTCGAGGGTTTGCTTCGCGGTCGGATCATCGACACTGTTGTAGTTGCCTGCAATGACACAGACCTGATCGTATGTCGTGAGGAACTTTCGGGTTTCCTCTCGTCCCAGTTTGTCTTTGGTCTCGATCCGTTCGTTAATCGCCTTTTGACTGTAGGTGTAGGAAGGCAGACCTTTCTGACGAAGTTCGAGCACCAGGTCCTGAGCGAGTTCCTCGGGAGACTTGCCTTCGGTGACAGTGCCATCCGGATTGGCCGGACGGAAACTGGCAACCATAATCTGCCACGGCCCGTTTTGTTTGTGGAGCCGATACTCCTTGCCGGGAACCGCCTCGATACTCGCAGCTGTTGTTTGGCTGGCGGAAGTCAGGACGACACTGAGGCACAGAACGAGCAACGTGCATGCGGGGGCGCGGTGCATCTCACACTCCTTTGCGAAACGCGCGGATCCTCATCGGGCAATTGCCGGTGGGGCCGTGATCGATTATCGAAAATGGGATGGGTCGAGACGTGAGTCTTGAGAGAGGAGGCGGGCTTTTAACAGAATCACCCGAACGAGTCCAGTGGCCAATTCTCGCCAAGAATGTCCTTCTGGATCGAAGTCAGACCAGCAATCCCGGCCTCCGCGGCGGCGAGTTGTGCATCAAGTTCCTGACGGGTAAACGTTTGCCCCTCTGCGGTCCCTTGAACTTCCACGAAATGGCCGCGTCCCGTCATCACGACGTTCATATCCACTTCCGCACGGCTGTCCTCGTAATAGTTGAGGTCCAGCAGAATCTGCCGGTCGAGCATCCCCACACTGATGGCAGCGACGCTGTCAGTGAACACTTGTCTCGCCTGCCCATTCAGAGATTCGAGGGAGTGGACAGCATCCACCAACGCGATGAACCCGCCTGTGATCGACAGAGTGCGGGTCCCGCCATCTGCTTCAAGCACGTCACAGTCCACCGTGATTGTCCGCGGGCCGAGGGCCGCCATGTCGACGACCGAACGCAGACTGCGACCGATGAGCCGCTGAATCTCGGTCGAGCGACCGTCGACCTTACCACTGCGATCCCGACGTTTGCGCGGAGCCGTGCTGCCTGGAAGCATGCTGTACTCGGCCGTCACCCAGCCGGTGGGAGTTTCCTCGTTCTTCTTCCAGGGAGGAATCTCCTCATCGACGCTCGCCGTACAGAGAATGGACGTTCCTCCGGCAGCAATGAGTACGCTCCCCGGAGCCGCACTCCGAAACGGCCGCTCAACAGTCACCGGGCGGAGTTCTTGAGGTTGTCTTCCATCGTAGCGCACAGGCATTCCGGTTCTTCCGTTCACATTCAGAGGGGATGACTAAACATCGAGCAACCAGGCCAACACCCCTTTGGCCAGGTGCATGCGGTTCTCAGCTTGGGGAAAAGCCAACGACTGAGGGCCATCAATGACGTCGTCGGTCACTTCGAGACCGCGACGAGCGGGCAGACAATGCAGGAAGCGAGCCTCCGACGGGGCTGAAGCAAGCAGAGCCGCATTGCATTGATAGTCGGCAAAGACCTTCTCCCGTGCAGACTTCTCGGACTCCTGCCCCATGCTGGCCCACACATCGGTGTAGATCACATCCGCATTCGCCACGGCTGCATGAGGATCTGTTGTTTGAGTGAGACTGGCGGACGAGTACTCCTTGCGAAGGCCGTCGAAGAACGACTCCTTCAGTTGGTAACCCTCGGGAGCCGCGATCACAAAGTGAATGTCCAGCTGAGCACAGATGGTTGCCAGTGAAACGGCGACGTTATTACCGTCGCCCACATAGGTGAGCGTGCGTCCGGTGACGTCGCCAAAGGCTTCCTGCATCGTGAAGATGTCGGTCAGCGCCTGACACGGATGAGAAGCGTCCGAGAGGGCATTGATGACATGACAGCCGGACTCCTCCGCGAAGAGTTCGATCAGCTCCTGTGAAAATGTGCGCAGGGCGATGACATCTGAGTAACCACCGATCACGCGGGCGACGTCAGCAGTTGACTCACGTCCTTCGAGGCCCGCCTCTTTCCCCGACAGGAAAATGCTGTATCCCCCGAGCTGTCCGATCGCAGCCTCGAAGCTGACTCTCGTGCGAAGCGATGGCTTTTCAAACACCTGTGTGAGCACGCGACCCTGAAGTACTGGTTTGCGGTCACCTGCCTTGAGTTGCGACTTCAGTTCCGCTGTGCGACTCAGGATCTGTTGGACTTGTGATGGAGTGAGATCACGGAGCGAGAGAAGATGCTGCATCAGTCGACCTCCTCTGCCATTTCACGCAGGACGCTGGTGATGATGTCACAACCTTCTTCGACCTCTGCCGCAGTCACATTTAGCGGCGGCAACAGGCGAACGACCGTGTCGTGAGTGGCATTGATGAGCAGCCCACGCTCCATGCATTTGGCAACAGCGGGCGTCGACGGAATCGTGAGGTCGACTCCAACCATTAACCCTTTGACACGGACTTCCTCGATGATCGGCAGCTCATCTTTCAAAGCCTCAAAGCGGGAACGGAAGAGACCCGACATCTCCTGACAATTGTCGAGCAAGCCATCCTGCTCGATGGTCTCGACTGTCGCGACACCAGCCGCACAGGCAATGGGATTCCCGCCAAACGTACTGGCGTGCATCCCGGGTCTCAAACTTGGGGCAACTTCATCGGTGGCGATAAAGGCTCCCGCTGCAACACCGCCAGCAAGTCCCTTTGCGAGTGTCATGATGTCCGGCTGGACGTTCCATTGCTGATAACCGAACCATGTCCCCGTACGGCCCATCCCTGTTTGGACCTCGTCGAAGATCAACAACAAACCATGTTCGTCAGCGATGTCTCGCAGGCCTTGAAGGAACCCGTCGTCCGGCAGGTTGACGCCTCCTTCACCTTGCACAGGCTCAATGAGAATGCCGCAGGTCTCATCATCGACCAAGGCACGGACCGCGTCGAGATCATTCGTCGGAGCATATTGAAAGCCCGCCACTAACGGACCGAGTCCGTCGTGATACTTCGGCTGAGCCGTCGCGGTGACCGCTGCGAGAGTACGGCCGTGAAAGCCGTTCTCAAACGTGATGATCTTGTATTTGTCGGGAGGCGTATGCAGACGAGCGAGTTTGATGGCTCCTTCGATCGCCTCAGCCCCACTGTTGCAGAAGAAGGCCTTGCCGAATCCGCGCGTGCAAAGTGCTTCAGCAAACTCCCCCTGAGGCTCCATATACCACGTGTTGGGCACGTGGATGAGTTTGGCAGCCTGCTCCTGAATCGCTCGCACCACACGAGGCGGCGAGTACCCGAGGATGTTGCAGCCCCATCCCGGGAAAAGGTCGAGATAACGATTCCCCTCAGCATCCCAAACCGCAGTTCCCTCACCCCGCACAAGGCTGATCGGGTAACGACGGTAGTTGGGAATGACGTACTTGTCGAACTGGGCAATTGTTTCAGCAGAAGAATGAGTGGCTGTGGTCATGATTGGCTGATTGTTTTAGCGAATGGCAGTTGGCTGACGTTTGACAATCTCGGTGCCGATCCCCTCGTCCGAGTAGATCTCCAGCAGGAGTGAGTGAGGGAAGCGGGCGTCGACCATGTGGACTTTGCGGACGCCCGCTTCGAGGGCTTCGATACCCGCCTCGACTTTGGGGATCATCCCCGCGTCGATCGTGCCCGCCGCGATGAGTTCGCGACAGCGGGCCGCTGTGAGATGCCGTTGGAGTGTCGTCTCGTCGTTGCGGTCGAGGTAGATGCCTGCGACATCACTGAGAAAGACGAGCTTTTCGGCATTGAGGAGTCTCGCAATTGAGGCTGCGGCGGTGTCGGCATTGACATTCAACAACCCTCCGGAGCGATCCACTGCGATCGAAGGCAGAACGGGTACGGTGTCTGACCGGCAGGCCGCCATCAAGACGTCCCGTTGGATGTCGACAACACGACCGACACGGCCGAGGTCGACAGGTTCGCCCCCTTCCTTGTCCAATGTCAGACGTTCGCCGATCAGCACGTTTTGCGTACGAAAGCTGAGGCCAATGGCACGGCCCCCCTGCGTCTGTATCTCGTCAACCAATGAATCACAGATGTCTTTCGCGAGAACGCGGGAGACGATGTCCAGCGTGGCCTCGTCGGTGTAGCGACGCCCCTCGACGAAGCGGGGTTCAATCCCCGCATCCTGCATCGCGCGGCTGATCGCCTTGCCCCCGCCATGCACGAGGATGGGACGCATCCCCACGGTTTCCATGAATATGACATCCGTGAGACATGCCCGGACGGACGCGGGATCCTCGAGTGCACTGCCCCCCAGCTTGATCACGACGTACCGGTCGCGGAACTGGCGAATCCAGCTCAACGCTTCGACTAACACATCGGCCTTGCGGATGGCATTTTCCACGGATCACTCCCGGCAGGGGAAACCACTCATTGTAAGACGGGTTCAGGGATCGTCAAACAACTTCCGAATCGTGACATCGCGGCCATTCAGACATACAATAAGCACCGCGCCAGTGTCGTTGTCCATTTTGAAGGCGATTTTCGGGACAACCTCGAAGTTTCGTCCAGAGAATGCGTTTACGGTGTAGGTGGAATTTCGGACAACCACGCACACCGAATCGGCCAATCTCAAGTCTTTCGTCAGTTTCTCAGCAGGGGAGCCCTTGTCATGCAATTGAAGACAACTCGTCAACTCATTCTGGTCCTGGCAGTTGTGTGGATGGCGGGACTGTCCGCTCCAACGTTGACTTGTGCTCAATCGACTGAAACCAAAACTTCTTCAGTGCCCCGGGTGAAGACGTTTTTACACAGCAATGGCAATAAGCTTGGCGAGGGAACGTTGGTTGACGATGTGCGAGACGGTGTGTGGACCTGGTGGTACGACACCGGTGAAGAATTCGCTTCGATGACATATGACATGGGCACCCCTGTCGGTACTGAACGGCATCTTTCTCGTGACGGCAAGATCCTGACCACGGGTGAGTACAAAGACGGCAAGGAATACGACGGCACCTTCGTCGACTTCAATGGCGAGTTGGCAGTCCTCTCGATGCGGACCTACAAGGAAGGTGACCCCGACGGCAAGTGGCAGTGGTGGCACCCGAACGGAGCCGTCAATACTGAAGGAGCGTTTGAAGGGGGAGACAAGCACGGAACCTGGACCTGGTACTACCCGAACGGCCAGAAGTTCGCAGAGTCCAACTTTGATCACGGGACCATGGTTGGTCGGGAAAGTCATTGGAATGCCGACGGCGACGTGATGACGACCGGGGAATACCGCGACGGATCTCCGTGGACAGGCCAGTTCGTCGACTTTCTGGGGGCGGATCTGGTGATCACATTCCAGCGAGGCTTTTTCGATGGCGAGCCACACGGCGATTGGATCTGGCGTTATGACGATGGCACGCTCAACACTCTCGGTGGATTCCTCAACGGCAACAAAGATGGTCGCTGGGAGTGGTGGTATGCCAATGGCGAGAAGTTCGCTGAGACCGAATACAACAACGGTGTCTCCAAAGGCAAGCTCAGCTATTACTCCGACGATGGCAAACTGCTCGCAGAAGGGTTCTATGACGAAAACGGCAGCGAGGTGAAAGGTACGTTCGTCGACTTCACCAGCGAACTGATTCTCACGGCGGAAAGGTCATGGGTTGACGGACAGCGTGACGGGACATGGAAGACATGGCACGAGAACGGTCAGCTGGCATCGGAATCAAAATATAACAAAGGTCGTCAGACCGGTACCTGGACGACCTGGAATGAAGAGGGTGTCAAGACCAGCGAAGAGCGATTTGCCGCTGAATAGGGGCTTGTCTCCCAGCCTCCAAACTCACCAACTTGAGTTCCCGATTCAACTCGTGAATTCAACGGCCCCGATGTCCACGCGATCGATAATGGCAGGATCGGGGTCGTCAAAGATTCTCGGGAACCCGGTTCCGCGTTGATCGTTTACCAGCGTGATGCCGTTCACATCGCGTGCCAGGGCGTTGTTCCCCCGGTTAATCGCCAGACTCCCGGGGACTAATGCGTGTGTCGCTGTTGGTCCGCCGTTATCACCAAGGACGGTGATGAGAATCTCGTTGATCGGACGCGTGCCAACTCCCATCACGCCGACGATATTGCCGTTCACTGCATTCACGAGACCGCCAGCTGTCCCTGCGTCTCCAATGAGGTTGTAGGCCGACGCGGTGACAGCTCCTCCGATATCACTCGGGATCGGAGCCGCCATGCCGGCCATGTTGCCAGCAACGATCGTATTCCGCAGTCGTGCGATGCCCGTGTTCGACAACCCGCCGCCGAAGCTCAGGCCGATGTCGTCCGTGTCGGCAATGTTGCCGGTGACAGTGACGTTCGCCATGTACAGCTCGCCCTGGTTATCAATGCCGCCGCCGATCCCGGTCGCAGTGTTCCCGGAGAGCGTGCTGTTGGTGATCGTCGTGACACCAGCGAGATCGAAGATCCCGCCACCGCTTCCGGAGGCATTGTCCGCAGCGTTGTGATTGATGGTCGAGTTACGGACATCGAGCCGACCTCCGTTGTTGAAGATGCCGCCACCTCCATCGTGTGTCTGCGGACCGGAGGCGATGTTTCCGGTGACCATGACACTGTCGAGAGTCATGATGGCCCCCCCCTGATTCCAGAGTCCACCCCCTTCGAGCGCCGCCTTGTTGTTCTGAACTCGGCCGCCTTCAATATTGGTGCGTGCTGAGCCGGTGACGTGCAATCCCCCGCCGTTCCCCGGATTGGCCGATCCAAACGGACCAGCCACGTTGCCAGCAGCTCCGAATGTGCCGCCGAGAATGACGTTCTTGAGGCCAACGTGGCCGTCGACGACCTCGATGCCGCCACCTGCACGGTTGGCCATGTTCGCAGAGATCGTCGAATCACTGACCGTCACCGCTCCGTTGATGGAGAAAATTCCGCCACCGCTGCCGGATGTACCATCAGCCACGTTACCGTCAATGACCACACCGTTAAGGACGTTCAGCCGTCCCCCGTTGTTGAAGATGCCGCCACCTCCATCGTCAGCAGCAGCCCCGGACGCCTGATTACTTTGGATGCGGGTCCCGTTACGGACGATCATCACTGCACCAGGACCGCTGTTCCACAGACCACCACCCTCACGGGCCGCATGGTTGTTGGCGATCAGACCGCCGTCCACGATCGTACGCGCCAAGCCCGTGACATGGAGTCCACCACCATTCCCCGGATTCGCTGTCCCTAGAGGTCCGGCCACGTTCCCGCTCATGACGGTGCCGCCTCCGAGCGTGGTGTTGGTGAGGATGGCGATGCCTTCGACCAGTTCGATTCCACCACCGGCCCGGTTGGCCATGTTGCCACTGATGGTTGCGTTATCGATTGTCACCCCACCGTTGATGGAGAAGATGCCGCCACCACTGCCGGAGCCGCCATTGGCATTGTTGTTGCGAATGCTGACGCCATCCTGAATCGCAAGACGTCCGCCATTGTTGAAGATGCCACCACCCCCATCGTCGGATGCATCACCGGACGCCGTGTTGTGACTGATCTCGACACCATCTCGAATCACCATCCTGGCCCCAGGCCCGGAGTTCCACAGTCCGCCTCCTTCACGCGCTGCAACATTGTTGCTGACACTGCCACCTTTGATGGTGACATCCGCCCCACCGCTGACGTGCAGTCCGCCACCGTTACCGGGAGCTGCCGAACCAGAGGGACCAGCAATGTTGCCGTGAGCCATCAACGGTCCACCCAACGTACTCCCTGTCAGCAAGACAGTCCCCTCGACAACCTCGATGCCACCTCCCGCCCGGTTGGCGACATTTCCACGAATAGCAGAACTCTCGACGGTTACGGCTCCGTTCAACGAAAGGATGCCGCCACCACTGCCCAGCGCTCCGTCCGCCCGGTTGTTCTGGATCGTCACGCCATTCACGATGGCCAGACGTCCTCCATTGTTGAAGATTCCGCCGCCGCCATCATGAGCGGCTGCACCTGATGCCCTGTTCTCAGACACCATCGTGCCGTTGTTGATAATCATCGTCCCTGTGGAAGAGTTCCACAATCCGCCACCTTCGAGGGCCGCGACATTGTTCAACACCTGACTGTTGTTGAGAGTCACACGTGCCAAGCCAGTGACGTGCAGACCTCCACCATTGCCCGGATTCGCTGAACCCAGCGGACCTGCGATGTTGCCTTCATCCGGATTCACTCCACCCAGACTCGATTCCGTGATCACCACCGTCCCGGTAACAACTTCGATGCCACCACCTGCACGATTCGCCTTGTTACCGCTGATACTCGCCGCATCAATCGTGACGACTCCTCCCGTTGAGAAGATGCCCCCGCCACTTCCCGCGGTGCCGTTCGCAACGTTGTCACGCACATTGACACCAAGGGTCAACGCGAGGCGTCCCCCATTATTGAAGATTCCGCCGCCACCATCGTCGGCTGAATCACCTGAGGCGAGATTGTCCTTAATCACCGTGCCATTGGTGACGATCATCACAGCACCGGCCTGATTCCAGAGTCCGCCTCCTTCGCTTGCAGCTTTGTTATTCTCAACACGACCGGCATCGATCGTCACGGTCGCCGCTCCGCTGACGTGCAATCCTCCACCGTTCCCCGGATTCGCTGTCCCCACAGGTCCCGCGATGTTGCCATCAACCGGCATGGTGCCACCTAATGTGACACTGGAGAGTGAAAGGGATCCGGTGATCACTTCGATCCCCCCCCCTGCCCGGTTCGCCATGTTCCCGGAGATCGTGGTCCCGCTGAGGATCATGCTGGCGCGATCGGAGAAGACTCCTCCGCCGCTGCCGGACGTTCCGCTCGCCATATTCCCGGAGATGCTTCCGCCGGTGATGTTGACCGTTCCGTCAAAGGAGTAGACGCCGCCCCCCCCTTGGTTGGCCGAGTTCCCTTGAGCATCATTGCCCATGATCGTCGCACCGCTGATCGTCAGCGAGCCTGTCAGGAAGTTACCGACGCCGCCACCACTTCCGATTCCAGAACCGCCACCGGTCGCCGTATTGCCACTGATGGTACCTCCATTGATCGTGACCGTGCCGCCATCGTTATTCAGACCGCCTCCATCGGAAGCCGTGTTTCCAGTCAGGTTGACGTTCGTGAGGTTAGCCGTCGAATTGTTGACGTTCACGCCACCACCAAAGCCGGTCCCTGCTGTACTGGTTGAAATGTTCAGCGAAGTCAAATTGGTTGTGCCTCCACCGGCCAATTGAATGGCACCGCCATTCCCACCTGCAGAATTGCCGTTCGTCAGGTTCAAGCTTGAGAGGTTGACTGTCTCCGCCGTATTCACATTGAAGATGCGGCTCGCATTTGCGGCATCGATCGTCAGGCCGAGTCCACCACCATTGATCGAGAGGTCGTCCGTAATGCCGAACTCTCCGTTGCCGATTGTGATCGTCTGGATCAATCCTGGCCCAAAGACTGCCGGATCAAAGGTGATCGTATCTCCATCGGCTGCTCCAGCCGGTGCATCACCAAAAACAGCGTTTGTGTTGGCTGCGATGATCGCCTCTCGCAGACTGATCATTCCATCTGCTGCTCCCGCGAGGTCGGCCGCATCATCGGTCGCGGCATTGACGACAAAGTTCGTCAGCAGGGTGCGGTCCTCCAGCATCTCCACAAGTGCAGTTCGCCCAACGCCCACACTGCGATCGGCCCCACGACGGTGGGAAGTTCCAGTCGACCGCATCCAGGCAGCGGTGGGATTGAACAGTAAATTGCGCAGATTGGTGAGACCTGACATGAGAACCTCATGGTCATTTGGGGAGAATACTGTCACCGATCCATGCCAATTGCGCAGCATGGGGCATTTAGGTATTGTGCACATTAAGGTGAATTGCGTGCACTTTTCAACCCAAAGGCTACTTCGATCTCAATTCGGCTCTCCCCATGACCAGAGTGGTAGCTACTCGCCAGATGACGAAGTCTCTCTGCAGGACTGCTGCCAATCGTTGAGCGTCCGCATCATGTGGCGGACGACATCGGTGTGACGGTCCCCCAGATCGGTCGCCTCCCCCGGGTCAGCCAGCAGATCGAAGAGCATGGTTCTGTCTCCGTCTTTCGAGACAATCGCCGTCTCGTCGTTTCCTTCGATCATTCCAACCGGATAGGAGACCAATTTGAACCGATTGTCTGACAAAGCCAGTTTGCCTTTGAAGGTGAACGGGATCGGCACAGGACGCTCGTCGAGCGCCCCGTCAAACAGTGCAAGAAGACTGATCCCGTCGAACGGACGATCATTGGGCAGATCGACATCGAGGATGTCCAGAACCGTCGGGAGATAATCGCTCGTCACGGCTGGAAAGTCGGTTGATCCCGGGGCAATCCTCGCTGGCCATTCGATGAGTCCCGGAACTCGAATGCCCCCTTCGAACAAATCACGCTTGCGTCCACGAAACGGACCAGCAGATCCCGGTGCCTCTCCTTCGCGACCCTCCGGTCCATTGTCCGAACAGAAAGTGACCAGCGTGTTCTCGTCGATCCCGAACTCTTTCAGGCTGGCCCGCAGGCGACCGATCTGCTCATCCAACGCCGTGATGCATCCGTAGTAGTTCTGCTGATAGGAACTGTACTCCGCATACATCGCCCGATGCTTCGGACTCGCCACGACGGGTAAGTGCGGCGCATGAAACCAGACGATTGCGAGAAATGGCTGACCCTCTTTTGCAGCCTGTCGCAGGAATGGCACGACTCGATCGACGATGACGCGGGAATCATCACCTTCCAGATTGTCGGTGATGATCTCGCCGCGTTCGTCCCAGTACCTCGTTCCATAAGGGACGGCTTGAGTCTGGTCTGCAATCGGTTCCCAGCCATCGCCGCTCGCCTGCTTACTCGGCTTCAGCATCGGATCGTACGTCGGCACCTTGGCTTCGGTACTGAAGCAGACATCGAATCCGTTGTTCCACGGAGGCGAGAAGTGTTTGCTTCCCGTCCGTCCTCCACGGTTTGAATCGCGGACCGTTTCCGTCAATGTCCCCAGATGCCACTTGCCGAAGTGCCCAGTGACGTATCCCTGTTGTTTGAGCAACTCTGCCAGAGAAAGTTCATCGGGCAGCAGATGCCCGTCATTCGCAGTATGAATGCCGTACCTCGAAGGATGCCGCCCGGTAACGAACGACCCGCGTGTCGGACTACACACGGCTGACGCCGCATAAAACCGTGTGAAACGCAACGAGTTCGCAGCCATCTCGTCCAGGTGGGGTGTCTGGATGACGGTGTTTCCATGGAAGCCGACGTCACCCCAGCCAAGGTCGTCACACATGATGAGCAGAAAGTTCGGCTGCTCAGCTGCTGACGAAATAAGCGGATTCAGGAGACCCGTCACCAGACCAAACAGAAGCAACCAGTTCCGCGTCGACATAAGCACGCTCCGTGAAGTCAATCGATCTATTGAATCCTCGTGGCCAGCAATTTCGTCAGCACCTTCTCGAGATGAATCTGCCAGCTGGTGTTCACACTGAAACCATCCGTCGTCCAAAATCACTCTGATAGAATCAGGAATTCCATTACCATATCAGCGAGTCGGGATCATCAGTCGACATCTCTGTCCATCTCACTGAGAAGCTTCACCATGCCAGGAAGAGCAGCAGAGAGCATACTCATTCTGAGCCTGATCTTCCTTGCTCAAGCTTTGGCTTGGGCAGATGTGACGTCGCTTCATGAGGCCTCTCTGATTCGCCGTCCGATCGCCGCTGCGTTGTGCAATGGGGGGCAACTGCTCTGTGTCGCCAATCAACGAAGCGGCACGCTGAGCATTGTCGACCTCAAGCAGGCACAACTCACCGCCGAATACAAACTGGGAAAGTCGTTGTCGGATGTCGTTTCATGGGGTGAGGACGAGAGGCTGCTGGTTCTCGACGATTCGGCTCACGAGCTTCTGGTTGTGCGACTAGTCGATCAGGGACTGGAGGTGCTCCAGCGATTGCTCACGCCACATTCACCCGTCAGCGTAGCTGTCAGTCCAGACGGTCGACTGGTCTCGGTCGCCGGATTGTGGTCGCATCGGGTTGCACTCTTCGACGGCAATGAAGATGAGACTGACGAACCGCTGGCGCATCGTGCGACCGTCCAACTGCCTTTTGCTGCAAGAAAGCAGGTATTCGCTGGCGGAGCGTCACCTCGACTGATTGTTGCGGACGCCTTCGGAGGGCAACTCGCTTCGATCGACGTTGCAAACGCTGAAGTGGTATCAATCCACGAGTTGCCCGGCCACAATTTGCGTGGACTCGCCCTGTCGAGTGACGGAAAGGCTCTGGTCATTACCCACCAGAAATTGAATGCTCACGCAAGAGCTGATTACAACGACGTCATCTGGGGTAACCTGATGCAGAACGTGGTTCGCGAAGTGCCTCTGTCGAGTCTTATCGGGCCTGCTGAAGATTGGCTGAACGAGAGTCATGTGACGCGACTGGGTGAGGCGGGAGACGGTGCCGCGGACCCCGCTGGAATTGCGATACTCCCAGACCGACGGGGAAACATGATCGTTCTGTCCGGAGTTGGCGAAATCGTCATTCATCTGGAGGGGACAAGCAACCGTGTTGCTGTAGGAGACCGGCCAGTCGAGATCGTCTGGGACGAGATGCGGCAGGTTGCCTACGTGATCTGTTCGTTGGACGATGCAGTCGCGATCGTTGACCCAGTCGCTGGTGATGTGATTCAGAGGATCTCGCTGGGACCGCAAGCGAAACTCACTCCGCGTGATCGGGGAGAGCGGTTGTTCTATGACGGCCATCAATCGCTGGACGGGTGGTTGTCTTGCCACAGTTGTCACCCGGATGGACACACGAATCACGGCCTCGCGGACACCCTGGGCGATGATTCCTTCGACTCACCGAAGAAAATCCCCTCTCTCCTCGGGGTTCGGGACGCGAACCCTTGGGCGTGGAATGGAAAGTTCCGGGAACTGCACGAGCAGGTCCGCTCGTCGTTTGTCTCGACGATGAGAGGGAGTGGAGTGGATGCCGAAGGGGTGAATGACGTCGTCGCCTTCCTGCACACGCTGGAACCGCCGCCACCAAAGAGTGCAGGAAGTTGGACAAATGAAGACTTCCTGCAGATAGAGGCAGGCCAACACCTGTTCGACAGCCTTGGTTGCCGAAAGTGTCATGTCCCGCCGCTGACCTACACGATCGACATGACATTCGATGTCGGCCTGGAGGATGAAGACGGCTTGAAGAAGTTCAACCCGCCGATGCTGCGAGGCGTGAGCCAGCGACAATCATTCCTGCACGATGCTCGAGCACAGTCGCTTAAAGACGTGTTTGTGACACACGGACATCAGTTGAAAAGAGAACTTACGAATCCTGAACTCGAAGCACTCTTGATGTTTTTAGGGAGCCTGTAGTGTCCAAACGTCATTGCAACTGGACATTCACGGTATTGGCATTTGCATTGATGTCGTTGAGGCCGCCGGGGATTCGTGCTGACGAAACTTCATCGGACCGGTCGCTGTGGCGAGTGGAGTTCACCGTCGATGCCGCGGAAGCGGAAAATGTACAACTGATTGAAGGGCGCATCCTCGTCGAGGCTCAGGATGGCGGAATCTTGTTGGAAGACCGTGCAGGGGTCTTGTGGAACTTGACACCAGATCGCCTTATCCGCCGCGAACAGACGGACGAAGACTACTCGCGAATGCCAGCCCAGGAACTGGCAGACCAGCTTCGACTTCAGATAGGAGGGACAGCACAGATCGTCACCACGGACCATTACCTCATCGCGACCACTGGAAGTCGCTTACATGCTGAATGGTGCGGTGCGCTCCTGGAACGTTTGCTCAAAGCCTTCATGGGCTACTGGCGCTCGCCTGAGCTGAATCTCAATCTACCTGATTCACCTCTGCCTGTAGTCATCTACCCGGACCACGAAAGCTATAAATGCAGCCATTGCAGAAGGGGGTGCTACGTTTGCCAAAGCGAACGGTTACTACTCGATGAAGTCGAATCGTGTTTCCCTGTTTGATCATACAAGTGAGTCGAACAACAACTCACGTCCACTTCGCTCACGAGCCGATGTCCAGAGGTTCATGATTGGCAATACATCTTACGTGTCAACGATCGCACACGAAGCAACACATCAGATCGCCTTTAATAGTGGCATGCACACTCGCTACGCGGATAATCCCATTTGGTTAACGGAAGGCATGGCGATGTTTTTCGAATTGCCAGACCTCCACAGCCGGTCCGGCTGGCGAACCATGGGACGTGTCAATCCTTCACGAATGCTCCGCTTTCGTGACTCATTGACGACGGAGAGAATGCTTGACTCGTTGTCCTCGCTTACGGCCGATGATGCGAGGTTCCAAAACCCGGAGAACATTGAAGCTGCCTATGCAGAGGCTTGGCTGTTTACGCACTTCTTAATTCACTCCCATCGCCGCGAATATATGGCATATCTCAGGATTTGCAGTGAACACACTCCGCTTAACTGGAAAACCCGCGAGGAGAGACTTCGAGAATTCGAAGAAGCATTCGGACACTCACCAATGAACTTCGAGAGTCAATTGCGACAATATGCTGCCAAACAAGGCCCACGATAGGGACCTGTGTGTGACTTTTTGATTCCACCATGAGGTGATTGCTGCATGTCTTCTTACACGCATCAGAATATGTTGATATTTCAATCAAAGTGATTTTGTCGTATCCGATGATTGACAGATCGTCATGGGTGCGATGAAATAATAAGAACTGCTGCTTACCTCTTCAGGCGTTCATACAACGTGTGTTCGAGAGAACTGCGATGCGGCATCTTTTTCTCTGTGGCATCGGACTTCTGGTGTTGCTCACCAGCCTGATCAAGGCATCGCTGGCCGATGCAGATGACACTTTGCTCCCATCTGAAGTCGACCAGTCTACACTGGATGAGGCGGCCCTGATTGAGGCGATTTTGGAACATAACACTGCGTGTCGCGAAGAAGTGGTTTCCGCGGAGATCAATTATCTCTGGCACATCTCTACTTATGACAATCCGGCGAACACAGCCGACCATGTGCGGCAACTGTTAAACGAGTTCGACCTTGTCGGCAATCCCGACAGCCTGCAACTCCTGGTGGATGCTCTTGGTTGGCATCAGAATTCGAATGTCCCACTGTGGGATGATCGAGATTTTGTCATGCTGGGGGACAAGCGTCGCGCAGATACGTTTGAGGGTTCGGTGGAAATTGTCGACAGCGATCACGAACTGACATACAGCATGCCCAACCGTCAGCTGGATGTTACGTCTCGCGGCAATTCCAGTGTCCATAAAACCCATATTGAGGACTTCCGATCCTTTCCACCTACGGTCTTGTCGGCTGACAGATTCCGTGTGGTTGGTTACGAACCTGATTGCGTAACACTATCAGTCGTGCCCTCGCCTGCAATTGAGCCAGCCGGGAAGAGTGCAAGAGAATCTCAGGTCGCCACTTCACCTTTTGATCAATACACCTTCGACATTTCCACACATACTCTGATTCATGCGATTAGCTACTCTCAAGAGCAGGTTTATCGTGAGGTCTGGCAGCAAGCTCTCACCAAGTATCCCGGTGGTGTTGTGTTGCCCAGTCTTCGGCTTAAGGCCATCTACAATGACGGTATCTTAAAATCGTTGACTGTCTGGCTCATCGAGGAGGCACAACTGAACAGTCCCGTTGATGAATCGCGATTTCTCATGCCTGTTGCGGAGAACACTGTTCTTGTTGATAGCCGGTTCAAAGAGCGGCTCGTTCACAAAGTTCGGAATCCAGTCGATGATGTGCGTTCTATCCTTGTTCCCGTGATGGCAAGCCACTCAACCGACGCACATAAGTCGGGATCCAACTGGCGATGGATTTTGATCTTCAACGGCATCATCCTGATTGGGTTTTCGATCTGGCTTTGGAGACGGGAATCCTCTCCGGTAAAATCGGGAACTTAACAAATCTCAATGGACCACCGGGAGCCTCTCAAGTTTCTGTCAACAATCGTGCAACCTACCAATCGGATGTCGATTTCTTCCAACTCACCCAAGCAAAGGATCGCGACGATGACCAGACGTGTGCTTTCAGCAGTTTGTTGTTTTGGTGGACTCTCATGTGTCATCGCAGGCTTGGAATCGACTAGCGCAGCCTCGAGTTGCACTGAAGTATTGCATCAATCAAAAGAGTGTGTGAACGCGTACTCGGAAGCACCGATCGAAAATGCGTCCGGTGGTTACTGCGAATTGAACGCCAGTGGAATGTGTGTTGCTTCGACCTCCGGAAATACATGTACCGACCGCTTTGGTGTGGTTCACTCTGGAAAATGCAAACCACATTTTCTTGGAACAACCAGCACGTATGATTGCTATGAGGACTCGGTCCAGACCGTCCTTCGGGTCCATCTCTACACTGCCGAGTGTATTGCGGAAGGATCTGGATGCAAATGCATATGGAGTTCAACGGCAGAGACGGAGCCGGTGACGACTTGTGATTGCTACGACGTGGAACAAGACTGAACACGAATCAAGCGAGAGCAGAGAACATCCTCGTTCTTTCTATATCTGGCACTTCTCATGAATGGTTAGCTAACACTCGTGCCATTTTTTCAGTCTCGTGATATGTTCAAACCGCTTTGGTTCATTCTTTGTGCGGTGTCGCTGGTTGTCGGTTGTGGGTCGGACTTGCTGACAAACACACTTCCGATCCAGGTCGACAATCTCAATCGAGTTTCTCCGGCATTGCTGCTCAGCGAGGTTGAGAAGGCAGATGATCCGAAAGAGTTGCTGGATGCAGATTTCCAGTTAGAAAATCATTCGACACTCCCACAGTCTCTCACTCTCGCAGGAAAGAGTTGCTCCTGTTATGGCGTGAAACTGGATGGTGCCCTTCTCGAACCGCACACTCCGTTTACAATCGCACCTGCTTCAAGCCGCGTTCTCACGTTTGATGTTGCTCCACCGGCTAAGCCTGAGGAGAACTCCTGGACTGTCAGACTCGCGAGTGGAGACGACCCCCAACAGGAGTTGCATCTCACTCTCCGTGTTCGAGTCCATGCTGATGTTCGTCTGGAACCGGACGCCATCATCACCACGACCCCTTCTGCTTCCGCTCAGAACGGGCCGGGTCCGCCATCTGCAGAACAACACGAACTTGTCGTCCGCCACACTTGGAGAGGCGAAAAGGAGGACGGGGGCTTTCCCGCACTCACGGGACTTCCCACAGGATGGGAATTCACCAACCCGATTGCCAGCGAAGAACCTCTGTCAACTGATGATGACTTGTGGCAGCAGATTTGGCTGACAACTGTTCAATTCCGTAAGCCTGATGCTGGAAATGAGCAGCATGGCCTGATGAAAGATCCAAGTCAACTTGAAATTCGGCTCAAACCCGTCCCTGAGATGGAAGCGCAGAGGACGATTGGTTCCCGGCGCACAGAGTCGGAAGCCGGCATTCACCACATGAAAGTCTCTTTTGAAAATCGTGCCGGTGAGGTGGTCTCTGCTTATGGCCGGCTTGTCGTGAGAGAACCGTCTGGGATCGTTGCCCCAAGTGTCATCCATTGGGGCAACATTTTGGTGGATGCATCCCAGTTTCGAAGGGTCATGCTGACCGCGGGTGATGATCGAGCTTTTTCGGTTTTAGGGCTCACCCTGGATCGACCAGCGAATGATGAACGGACTTTGGAAAGTTCTTCTGATGGGATGTCGGCGGAGGGTCAGTTGGAGACACATTCCGCGACACAGACTTGGCGAGTTCAGACGACCGATTTCGAGCTTGCGGTTTCGATGGATGCGGCGGCATCCGGGACACAGCAAAGCCTGCACTTCGACTTCTTGCCGCATCATGAAGGGCAGATTGATGAGACGTTGATCATTAATACGGATCATCCACTCACACCCACAGTCCAAATTCGCCTGATGGCGATCGTGACTCCGGCGGAAGCTGAAACCTCCGTGCTCACTCCTTAATGAATGTGGGGTCTCAACGATTCGTCGTATTTGCTTCGTCAGCAGCAACCCGAAGAGGTTGTTGGCTGGTGGGTTCCTGAAACTGGATACTGATCTGTGAGTCCATCCCGATCAAACTCGCAACAACAACATGTGAGTTTGTTGAAGAGGTCAAGGAACTCACTGAGAATGGCTGTCCCGGGACTCTCGTATTCTTGAACTGTTGTGGTTCGCCGGGAAGCTTGATGGATGACATCGAGTGACACTGATATCCCACGATGCGCGTCCGCAACAGTTGTTCACGATGTGCGAGTGTGATCCCGGTGAGAGGATCAAGGAATTCAACAGTCAATGATGTGGTTTGAGGGGTATGACCGCGGGTGCGATTTGGGCGATCATCAGTGGCCCTGCTCAAGAGTGTCAGCACGGCTGGTGCTGCTTCCGGCTGTACTGGCAGGCAGGCGTCGGGCACGATGCGTGACCACAGCAGTTTACTCGTGACGCGGTCAATCGCAATCAGTCTCCCCCGGACACGAATATGTGGGAGATCGAACTCATCTGTCGGAGCAGTGAGATTCAACTCGGTCTTGTCCGAGTCTGTGGCGAAATTGATGTAGAATCTGTCGCGGTCAGCGAAAGCAATCAACGACGAGGATGCGAGTAGTTCTTCCAAAAGGGTTCGACCATCAGTCCTTGTTGAATCTTCAAATGATACATCCAACAGGAACTCTGCTTTGTCTGCGTGGATGACCTGCAGGCGTCCGTCTGACGTGATGCACGCAAAGTCTTCGTCGCCGGGGAGAGGAGCAACAAGCCGTTCGGCCAAGGGGATGTCCATCGTCAACCGGTCATTCAGACTGTCCCAGATCGAGAGCCTGCTTCCCGTCGCGTCAGAGACGACTTCAACAAGATGCCTGCCTACAGCCCAGCGGTTTCGACGATTGGCCCCCGACGCAAGTATCCGAGTTCCTTCACGAATCTCACGACCTGACTGTGTGCGATAGAGCGTGTAGGATGTCTGATCTTCGTCGAAGACACATAGCGATTGGGAGTCTCCGAGAATGCCAATCGACTCGTTTCCCTGCAACCCGATCCCCGGGGGGAGATGTGTTCGCTTCCACAGGGTTCTTCCTGTTGCAGGATGAACAACTTGAAGTTCCTGAGACGATTGCAATACGCAGAAATCCGTCCCGATGGGCCCGACTTTGATTTTCTCGTTTGTTCGACGAGATGTTTCGGGAACGATGGACCAAAGCGTTTTCGATTCCAGGAGCGAGATTCCATGAGTTGCTTCGTTACTGATGACCATGATGTGACCGGTTCCTGCATTCGTGGGACGGGGCAACGGCCAATATGCCGATGGGACGTCGACAACTCCTTGTGACAATCCCGTCTCTCGGTCGACAAGCGTGAGACGACTGTGTGTTCGAGGACTCTTGTTGCTCCCCTGATCGAGGACGAGGATGCTCCCGGAAAGCTGAGGAACGAAGACGCGACGAAGACCCTCTGTATCGCGAAGTCGTCTTGCACGTTGACACCCGCATTCGTTCCCCTGGTTGCAGGATTCCGTGCAAAGGTGTTCAAGAACCAGATACTTGGGAGCCAATGTCGGTGTCGACGCTTGTTCGATCATGGCCGTCTGGAGAGCATCCACCGGGTGGAGGGTGGCAGGTCTTGCCATCCGAAGCGAAAGAAACTCAGCATCCGGTCCCAGACGGGCGAGCCGGGTTTTCCAGACTGGCTCAGATGAGACACCCTTCCGGCCAGTTGTGAGCTGTTGCTCGGATTCCCACCGCATTCCCTGTGCGACATACAGTTCGTTCAGGAGACGACTTGATACTGCAGGTGCCCGAGTTCCATCGTCGGATGTGTGGGACAACAGGAGTTGTTCAGCCTCCTGAGTTCGACCGGCAGCGATCCACCTCTCGGCAAGCAAGGACTGAACCGGTCGTGTCTCCGGCCAGTCAGCGAACAATGTGACAAATCTTTCGAGATCCGGGACCTCTTTCGACTGAAGTAACTCGAGAGACCGGCTCTCCAGATAGTCTGTGATCGCGATGTTGAGCTGTGGTTGTTCATCGTCCAGCAGCATCGAAAGACGGTCCCGGAAACATTGCTCCGCAGAGACTGTGTACGACTCATCGCCGTCCAGAGTGATGAGCGTGGAAGTCGGCAAGGACTGAAATGCATCAAGCGTCTCGATCAACATGAGAGCGTCGTCATATTGCAATGACACCGATAAGCGGCTGAGTTGCAGTCGAAGCTGTTCATCGTCCGTGTGTGCCATGTCAGCCAGTTGCTGCAGTGTGGGGAACGGATCTTTCGCGTTGTCCAATCGAGCATAGAGGACTTCCCGTAGAAGTAGCTCAGTCTCCTGCTGAATCTCTTCGGAAGGATCGAACACAAGAAGTTGCTGGAGCACCTCCCCTGCCGTATCGATCTCCCCGATCGTCATCAGCAGCTGAGCATGTAACAGTTGCTCTGCACTTGACAGCGGGCGACGCGTGGCGACATCCCTCAGACGGGCCAGTCGATGCTGTGCCTGTGGGTAGACACGGATTCCCAGCGGCGTGGTCTCAATAATCACATGATCATGAGCCAGCAGGTTTCCAGCAGGGGCTTGTTCGTCGACACAAAGCCGATGCATGAGCCGGTTGAAGCGTCGACTTTCAATTTGTCCATCTCGCAGATTGATCGACAAGCAGGGCCCATTCGAAATGGGAAGCAGAAACAGGTCACCGCTCACAATTCCCGTCCCTGCAGGTTCAGGTGTCGAAGTCTGCCAGAGCAGTCGCCCATCTGTCGAATTCAGCGCCACGCACTCTCTGTCCCCCAGCAGGAGAACCGATGACTCAGTCACGCCGCCGATCGCAATCGCATTGTTTCTTGGCTGCTTCCAGATGAGGCGTCCCGTCACCACATCGAGACAATGCACCTCTTGGGATCGTACGGGCAAGTAAACGAGACGACCATGTTGCAAATAGACATGATTAGGCAAAAGTGCTCGATCTGAGTTTCTTCCGTTGCTGTAAGCCCAACGTCCTGAGTTAGACCGTTGCTCATCATTCATGTGGTCATAGACCCATTCCAGTCGCCCGGTGAGTGCTTCAACGCCAACAACAACTCCGATTTCTGTCGGACAACAAATGATTCCGTTGTGATACACGGGCGTGCAAGACGTGCGCAGTCGGAGTGCATCCTCGGTCACTGGTCGCTCAACAAGGGCGATCGGCTGTTTCCAGATCGTCCGGCCGGTTCCCGCATCAAGGGCGAACAGGCTGATCTGTTGATCGGCTTCGACCAGGAGATAGAGGCGACCGTCGACACAAAGTGGACAGCCAAGAAATGCAGCATCCCTCAGGTCGTCATGATCGATTCCAGAGTGAGTCCCTCGCATCCACAGGGGATTAGCCAGATGAAGGTCCGTTGAGGTTCCTGAAGTCTCTGCAGTTCTGTTGCGGACCGGAAGTGCAACCAGCTGATCGGGAAATGGTGACCGTGAGGTGCACTGGTCTATCAGGAACACACAATGTTCATCGGTGGCCAGCCGTCCGAACACCGAATTACCGCTGAACCGCGCGTGGAAATCGAGACTGTTTCCCTGATGACCATGTCCCGGCTGCTCGAGAGACTGGGCTGCTGCTGCCAGTGAAGACGCACATGCATACCTCCAAATCTCCTGGCCTGTAAACAGGTTCACTGCTCTGGCATGGGTGAAGTCGCGGAAGATCAACACGTCATCCGCAACAATCGCATCGTTGACGGAGGCCACTGGCAGCCCGAAATCCATGAGATGGTGCATCCAGGTGCCATGCGACTCGGAGATCACATTGGCAGCGGTACGGTCCGGGTTGTTATGCACATCTTCTTGGTCTGACACCGATGCGGGGAGATCGGCATCGAAGCGAGCTGTCCAGATTGGAACCGGATAGGGAGCAGGATTCTCGCGAGGCTGCTCGTCAAGCGACACATGACTCACGTGTTGAATGGATTGGAGGTGTTCAGGCCGATATCGCTGAGTTGGCGACACATCATGAGCAACCGCCTCCGACAGGTGTCGGTCAACGAGATTTTTGAGCGATGGTGAAAGACCATTCCAATGGAACGGATCTGCTGCCAGGAACCTGGCCCATTCCTGTGCGTGAAGGTGGTGACCTGTGTCATTTGAAAGGAGAAGTTGATGCACGGCCGCATCACGAGCTGATTTCGAGGGGCCATAGCGCTGAGTCAACTCAACAAGGAACTCGTCATGACACGTTTCGAGATACCTCGCGAATAGATCCCTGGCGCGGTCGCCAAACAGGCGATCGTAGTCTTGTCGCACATAGTCTGGAGACGAGTGAAACTGGCCGATCACCTCGGAACGGGCGCCGCGTGGTTGAGAAGCATCATTGCCCCAGAAGAAGGCGTCCTGCGAAGCATCGAGCAGGGCTTGGAGGTGAGAGATCGCCTCGAGTGATCGGCCATCTTGCAGGGATTGCGTCCCGCGTTTCAGGAGCAGATGATGTCGTCGATCCCGGATCAGGAGAGGATTCAGTGCAGTCCGCTGAGCAGACAGATGGGACTGGCCGGAGGGAGGATCTGCTGTCGAAGGTTCTCCGCTTGGCAACGAAGCAGGTCGAGGATGAACTGTCGGAGGGGGAGGAGGAGATCCACCTCCGCGATCTGGAGAGTCATTGGCATGGAGACCAGGTGGCCCCAGACAGAAAATGAACCCTATTGTCGCAACCCGACAGATCGGAACCGTTTGCCATCCTTGACGATTACGCTTGGCCATCCCTCAACTCCTTTGAGGAAATGTGCCCAATCAACCCGTCTCAGAGTGACGCGAAGCGTTTAACGGACTTCGCAGCCTCTTCAGGGGGCGTTGGGCATCAGCCCACCCTGCGCAGAGCGGAACATTACAACATCGCAGCCTTTCGACCTAGAGACGATCTCAGCAACGTCGGTGCCAGAGGAGGCTGGTCCCATCCCAGCAATCCGGGAATCGCCACATCTCATAGGAAAACAAGATGTTACAACACGCACCCATGCCATGCCCTCTCAGGCAACGCGGGGAATCCGGTGTTGTTACTCTCAATGATGATGTTGCGCCCCTGAGCAACGATGCAACGAAGGGAAGCAGGGAAGCTTAAATGTGTGAGTGTTCAAAGCGTCGGGAGAAGAGCAAACTCGCTATAGCCATGTTTGGTGAGACGGAATGAAATCAGCCGTTTCCGTTCATCCAGCGAAAGCCCGTGAAGGACCGAAAAGCTGATGCAGCCAATGGCGACCGTCGCGACCTCCGAGACAGCGAATGGCAATTGAAACTCCTTGAGATCCGCGAAAAGCTCGCACCCATTGCAAATCTCTCCGAACTTTTGTCCACGATAGAGCAGCGTCACGCCGTGAAGGTCATGGCTCCATTCATAGTCGAACGGACCATATTCACGTCGTCGATGAATGACCCAAAACCGCGAGTCTTCCCAGCGGATGCCTCTTGCAGGCCTGCGAAGATTGGTTGAATCGGATGAGATGGGTTCGAGTGACATTGTCATCTGTAAGAATTGTCGGTGCAACGAATCATAGGCGTCATCTCGTCACATGAAAACCTGAGATTGACCGGCAGAATCGGCCGAAAGCTGCTGTCCCGACTTGCGACGAAACGTGTGAGTTCGACTGGCTTGCAGCAAAACGACACGCCTCTTGTCAGAGAGATCCCTACAACCGTCAGGACACGTCGACTGATTGCGAAAATGCAACGTGGAACTCAGCGACTGACCTGTTCGCGACCTACGATTGTGAGGCTTTCACAAGTCATCGTCTCGACTGTTTTCATGAACCGGTCACTCATCACACATCCTTGCGTTGAGGCGGTTCCTGACACATCACATAACGCCAGATGATCGTGTGTTTCCGCAAGCATTCGCGATGCGGGTCACAAGTTGAATCAATTCGTTTGGCAACTTTTCAATCGAGTAAATCCTCATCATGAACTGGCCATCACTTCCTCGCAACATTCGCGTCGTTGCGCTGATGATCACTGCTCAGGCAATTTGCCTGATCTTTGGTCTCTGGATGCAGGACCAGTTCATGGTTGCATCCGCACGATGGCAAGCCAGTCAGGAGGTTGCGTCCACCAATACCGGGCCGCATGGCGAACCAATTGCTCAACCCGATGATGCATTAACCGTTGAAGCATTGCTCGGAGCGATGCTTGGCAGCCGTGCGCTGGGCTTTGTGTGGATCTGTGGCTTGCAATCGATCGTTGCCTATCTCGTGCTCACGCGGATGTATGTCGCACACGAGCAACGGGAAATGCAGTCCCATGAAGAGAATCTGCTCCGAGCCAAGGAACTCGTACGCACTCGAGATGCTGTCATCTTCGGTCTGGCCAAGTTGGCCGAATCACGCGATCCAGACACGGGCCATCACCTCGAACGAATTGCCATGTATGCGACACGTCTTGCATCAGCAATTCGTCGACACTCGAAATATCGCAAAATCGTCACCCCATCGTTCGTCCGAACGATTGGCATCAGCTCGGCATTGCACGACATCGGCAAGGTCGGCGTTGAAGACGCTGTCCTCTTAAAACCCGGACGTCTTGACGAAGACGAACGCTTTCGAATGCAGATTCATACAACACTCGGCGGTGAGTGTATTCGTCAGATTGAGCAACGCCTGGGGAACTCCAACTTTTTGGAGATGGCTCGTGAGATCGCCTTCTGCCACCACGAACGCTGGGACGGCGATGGCTATCCTGTTGGCCTGGTAGGACAGGAGATCCCCCTGTCCGCACGCATCGTTTCGATTGCAGACGTCTACGATGCCCTGGCATCTCGACGTGTGTACAAAGAACCCTATCCGCACGATAAGTGCATCGAAATCATCAAAGCAGAAGCCGGCAAGCAGTTTGACCCGCAATTGGTCGAGATCTTCCTTTCGATCCACGAACAGTTCCGGGAAATCAGCAAGAAATTTGCAGAGCCATACGCTGAATTCGTGTCTCCGACGCAAGCTGCCGACGAGGACTTCATTCCTCTCAACACTGACAAGTTGACCCGCGAGCAGGAGTTGCTGCTTACTCAGACCATGGAACAGGCAAACAGTGCATTGGCATCTGCGAGCACGGGTGCATCGGACGCAGCCACGGAAGCCGTCACAGACTCGCTGTGAGACCAGTCACTCAGAAAAATGCGAGATTCCTCTCCTAACCAATCATCGACAGAGGCCAGTACCATGAACCTGAATGACAAAAATCAGCGTTGGGTCGAGATCTTTCTCGTCCTGATTACTGTTTGCATCACCTGCGTGCTCTATCAGACGGTCGGTCACAAGATGATCGTACTGAACCTGTTCTATCTGCCGGTAGTGCTGGCCGGCTTCTTCTTGGGGCGATATCGAGCAGGCGTCCTGGCCTTGCTCAGCGTCGTCGGCGCCACAATTGTGATCGTTGGCAACATGAATGCCTTCGCGGCAGTGTCCTCTCCAGTGATCGTCGGTCTGTCCATCACCGTCTGGGGATCAGTACTCGGCCTCACCTCGCTGTTGGGGTTGGAACTTTGTGCGACGATCGCACAGCGAAAGCTCTCGAAGCGCGAGAAGCCCATGTGGGGGTGGTTGAAGTGCTCGCACGCTACTTGCAGAACGCCAACCCGAAACTCCAGTCACGAGCCCTGCGAATCTCCTCCATGAGTGAGGCTGTTGCCAAGCGGATGAGGCTCTCCGAAAGAGAAATCGATGATATTCGAGTTGCCGCCCTGCTGATGGACATGGAAAACCTGGAAATCACCGCCCGAGTTATCAAGAAGGCTGTTGGCGAGTTGGAAGACTACGACAATGCCCCGCACACCTTTCATGGCACCGAACTCGTTGAATCGCTTGGTTCCGTGCTGACAGGAGCATTCCCTCTGTTACTCACTCAAACTGACGAGCCCGCCAGACTCCAGGGTGACAAGGTTCCTTTTGGTGCTCGCATCATTCGCACGGTTCGCGCCTACGATCATCTGACCCAGAACGTCTACGGAAGCTCAGTTCCTTCCGCAAAAGACGTGCTGGAAGAAATGGAAAGCGATCACGACGCTGACTACCATCCAGCAGTCCTGCACGCTCTCGAAGAAGTCATCCAGGCCAACGGATCAAAGCTCCAGAAATCTCAGGACGCTTCTACGGAAGAGCCCGAACTCGTCGGTGCCTGAGATTCTTGATGTGACGACCACTGGCTTCATCGAACTGGATTTGCCCGCCACCATTCGGCTGCATCTGACTGGTTCCAACGAAGCGACTTTGACACGGTCGAGAGTGCCGTGCTGAGGCTCTGGGCGTCCGGATAGCGGTCCGAGGGGGCCTTCTCCAGACAGCGAAGGACGATTTTCTCGAGTTCATCGGGGACTGGCTGCCATCGTGATGGCGGTTCGACCGGATCACGGGCGTGGGCGATCAGCACGGACATGATATTGTCCCCGTCGAATGGCGGACGACCGGTGAGCAGGAAGTACGCGACGGCTCCGACAGCGTACAGATCGGCGCGGTGATCAACGTCTGTCGAGGAGGAGGCCTGTTCAGGAGCCATGTACTTGGGCGTCCCCAATAGCGTGCCCGCGATTGAAGGGTTGGTTCTCTGCTCCTTCTGGAGTGAAATCGACGTTTCGACGGATTCTTTCACCAGCCCAAAATCCAGCACTTTGGCGACGTCGTAACGTCGACCGATATTAGCCGCGAAGATATTCGCCGGCTTAAGGTCACGGTGAATAAGTCCGGACGCATGGGCTTCCGCCAAGCCATCGCATGTCTGACGCAGCAACCAGGTGACACGTTCCGGCGGTAACGGTCCGTGCTGCTCGACGAGGTCTTCCAGGTTGAGGCCGTGCAATTCCTCCATCACGTAATAGAAGGTGCCGTCGTCCGTGTGTCCGTAGTCGTACACGTCGACGATGTTGGGATGTGACAACCGGGCCATGGCTTGCACTTCCCGCTCCAGTCGAGCGAGAGCCTTGCGATCTCCGGCTCGGTCCGAACGAATGAGTTTAATGGCACAGTTTCGCTTGAGCAGGCGATGCTCGGCTCGGAACACGTCCCCCATGCCACCCGATCCCAGTCGTTCCCCCAGTTGGTACTGGTTGAGTCGCCGAGCCTCGAAGACGTCCTGACGCAGCGTCTCCAGAATGTGAACACCGAACAGCGACAAGCACATCGCCACCAAAGTCATGGTCAGGTTCATCCCGGTCACCTCGAACCACATCTCTGATCTGGCGACCTGACCGGAGGCCGGATGGACCGCGAAGACGATCCCGGCCGTGACCAACGGGTAGATCGCCAGCCCGACAACCATCGGCACCGCAGCCCGAACCGTATTGGGAACGAGAAGCGTGTAGGCCAGCAAAAGCGTTAGGGAATTGATCAAGCCGTCCTTGATGGCCGTCTTGGCCCATTGGGCATCCGAACGTTCGATGCCCATGCCCATGAAGTCAGCTTGAATCCAGACGAACGACCCGGCAACTAACCCAAAGCTGGCAACCTCGACGACTCTCAATGCAGCCGCAGACCGGGGCTGTCGTGGCGACAGGAACCAATGAGCTGCGAGCAAACTTCCTACGACGAAGGTCGGATGAACGAAGATCGCTCCTCCCAGCAATCCCTGAAACAGGATGACACCCCACCAGACCGCCAGAAACAGTACAGCCGCCCGCAGGCGACTCTGCCTCAGCGCCCGATATGCGTCCTGCGAGGGCGACGTCCCAACAGTGACCTCCGCCAGCGAACGATGAAGTGTTGCCGAGCTGTCTTCGTCACCCTCTGACGACGAGAATATGATCGTCGCTTCATCGACTGTTGACGGACTTGAGCTGTGTGACTCAGCACTCAATGGAATTGCCTCTGTTTTTGATTGATCGCCATCTCAGACAATGATGCACGGACGAAGTCAGTTACGTAGATCAGATCAATCATCCACATGAAATCAGACAATGCTCGCAGCCCAGAAGCGAGCCCACTATTCATGTCAGTTGATCCCAGCTTGGCTCTCCAGGCGTGCGAGGTCAAACGTCGGGCATTCAACATTGCGGTTCATCCGCTCGACTGCTGCCGGATCTTTGAAGCCGATACCGGTCAGTAGGCAGACGATCGGGGCGTCTGCGGTGATTTCGCCTCGTTCGGCCGCTTGCAGTGCGCCGGTGAGGGCGACGGCGGCGGCCGGTTCGACGAACAGGCCTTCCTCGCGGGCCAGACGTTCCTGTATGTGCCAGATGGCATCGTCCGTGACGATGTGACCAGTGCCGCCGGTGGGGCGGCAGGCTTCGATCGCCAGGTGGCCGTCGACGACGCTCGACACTTGCAGGCCGCTGATCTTTGAGGTGCATTCGACATTACGTGCCCGTTCGTGGCCCTCACGGAGCGGTGTCGCGATCGTGTCGTTCCCTTCCGGCTGGACGCAGTGAACGGCCGGGCTGCGATCGAGGCGTCCGTGCTTGACCAGCTTGGCAAATCCACGAGCCGTGGCGACGCAGAGTCCGCCCCCGCCTGCCTGCAGGAACACGTGCTTCACTTCCGGAAGTTGCTCAGCCAGTTCGAAGCCGACTGTTTCAACGCCGCTCATGCCTTCAGGGCTGAAGACATATCCGCTCACCTGCAGCGCGCGGCCCGGTTGCCGGCCCATCTTCTTGAGGGCCTGAAACACCCGCTTATCGACCTCCGGATCAAGACCGAACCGCTCGACTTTGTAGATGCTGGCTCCATAGGCAAGCATCTGTGACAGCTTGCCGATCGGAGCAGTCTCAACAATGGCAATCGACGCCGTGATCCCAGCCGCCGCAGCGTAGGCCGCGAGTGATGCACCCGTGTTGCCGCTGGACGTGGCGATGATCTCACTCGCCCCCGTCTGCAACATGTGAGAGACGGCTGCCGCTGCAAACCGGTCCTTGAACGAACCGGTCGGGTTCGTCCCCTCAAGCTTGAAGTACAGATTCGTCAGACCTGCACTCGGCCCAATGCTTCGCGATTTCACGAGAGGGGTGTTCCCCTCACCCAGCGTGATGCGATTCACCGGGTCGATGGGCGTGATCCAGTCTGCGTATTGCCAGATGCTCATGAGTGTGAATGAAGAATGTCGAAATCAGAATGACGAAATCTGAAACTGGCTGGGTGGCATGCTCTCACGCAGACAGGTGGGTGAGCATGTCTTCTGGGACGTCACAACATGGCGACCCGGCTAACGTCGTGACGCCATGCCACCCGAGGACACCTTGTTGTCTGCTCTCAATCATCGGTGACGGCGAAGCTCAAGTCGAGGACGACGCCCACGGATTCGCCGGACCGGACTCGCGGGAATGTGCGTTGCACCAGGACGATCCCGTCATGTTCCGAGGGGATGCTGTGTGGTTTTCCTTGTTCCAAGTCGTAGACCATGCCGAACGTTTCTCCTTTCGTAATTTGATCGCCCAGCTCCTTAGCAGGCTCGAAGTACCCGTCGACCGGTGAGGGATGACAGACCTGCATGTGTCCTGAGGCAGGACGCGGATCCTCGACAGTGTGTTCAACGAGATTCGGCATCCGTTCTCGCGCCAGCATGCCGAGCTCTGCCATGACATTGAGACAGCCATCGACGTAGGCTTCGACCCCCTCGGGGCTGCACGTGGCCGAGCCAAGATACTCGCAATAGATGGCCGGCACGTTCGCATCACGGGCGACGGACAGCGAGCGGCCATCGAGATTGGCAGCCGTCCCCCACACGATCGGCAGGTCGAATGCACGGGCCATCCGCCGCTGTGCTGCCAGAACTGCCGGGTCCTCGTGCAGCATGTATCCCGCAAGCGGATGTACTGACAGTTCGGTCCCGCCCGTATGCAGATCGATGTAAAAGTCAGCCTGACGAATTAACTCGCTGAGCGCGTGAGCGGTCTGTTCGGTGACTGAGCCGTCCGCACGTCCGGGGCATTTGCGAGCCAAATCAAGCCCGTCCTCCGCACATCGATGGCCGCGCAGGAACGCGGCTTCATTGACGATGGGCACAAACGTCACGCGGCCAGTCAACTCCGTGGACAGCGATGGCGGTCCGGTGAACATCTCGATCAATCGGCGAATGGCGGCAATCGGTTCAAACTCGTCTCCATGTACTCCTCCCGTGACGAGCAGATGCGGGCCGTCGAGATGGCCGGTGAACTTGTGACACGTCAAAAGCATGTTGTGAATTGTCGTCAATCTCGATCGGGATGATGACGATCGATCGGAGTGCGGCAGTCCTTGTAGCGGAAGCAGCCGTCCACGGCCAAGATCGTACCGGTGATGTATTCGGCATCGTCCGAGCACAGGAACGTTGCGGCCTTGCCGATCTCAGCGGGTTGTCCGACACGTCCCCAAGGCAGTCGCCTCCCTTCCCGCTCGAACTCCTCGTCAGTAAACGTCAGATGCTCACCGGGCGTGTCGATCCACCCGGGTTCAATCGCATTAACGTTGATCCGTTGTTCTGCAAGTTCAACAGCGATCGAGCGCATCAGGTGATTCAGTCCTGCTTTCGCCGCGTTGTAAGCACAGCAAGGAGCATAAGGCATCCCCGCATGCACGCTTGAAATGAACACAATCTTGCCTCCCGCACCTCTCGCAACCATATGCCTCGCAACGAGCTGGCTCATGTGGAAACCGCTCGTGAGAGTCCCCTGCATCGTGCGTTCGAACTCGTCTGGATCGTACTCAAGGAACTTCCCTCGACGACTATAAGCAGGATTACTAACGAAGACGTCGATATGATCGACCACGTTCAGAGCCTGCGCGACGAGTTGCTCACAACCTGTGCGTGAAAACACGTCTCCTTCTAAGGCATGACACGTGCGACCGAGACTGCGGATCTCCTCAGCCGTCGGTTCGAGGTTGGGGCTGCCGGGTCGGTCGTTGATGATGAGGTCGGCACCGTGCCGGGCCAATTCGAGCGCACACCCCTTGCCGATGCCGCGACCGGCTCCGGTGACGAGGGCGATCTTGCCTGTGACGTCCATCAATCAGTCTCCCAATGAATGAATCAATTCACGGCGAGCGGGGGACGTCAGTCCCCTGTCCCAGTGATCTTCTGAAAGGTTTGAGTTACGCAATTCGGATACGCGTGGTGTCTGAGTCGCGGCATGAGAGGGATCTGCATTGGGCCTGGTTGACGACCGTTACAGAGACAGGGGACTGACGTCCCCCGCTCGCCGGTCAGCCGAACGCTGTGATGCCCGTCTTGAGCATGCTCATGAAGGCGCCAAAGTCGCCGCCGTGATTGAGGAGTTGTCCCCCCTGCTCCCGGCGACGTTTGACATCTTCGGGAGTGGCACAGGGGAGGCCCCAGGCTTTGCCGTGCTTCTTGCAGGCAGCGGCCACCTGTTCGATCGCGCTTTCAAGTGTCAGGTCACCGACGTGATGCTTCAGTCGCAGACCCAAGTCACCCGGTCCAACGAAGAGGCCATCGACACCTTCGACCGCAGCAATTGCATCCGCGTTGGCGACTGCTTCTGGCGTTTCGATCTGCACGACAAGGAATGTCTGCTGATTCACCTCAGCAAGATAATCCTCAGCTCCATTCACGTAAAAGTCCGCATCCAGACCGGCTCCATCGAGACCGCGGTCACCGATGGGTGGGAACTTGACCGCATCCACGAGCATCTTTGCTTTTTCGGGTGTGCTCACGTGCGGGATCATCAGCCCGGCCGCTCCGTCTTCGAGATAACGGTACAGCCCCGTCTTCTCCAGCGTCGGAGCGCGGAGCATGATGTCGATATCGAACAGATGCGAGAACGCGAGTATCGCCTGCACATCCCGTGGGTTCCAGTGGCGATGCTCCAGATCCAGCCAGATGCAGTCGTAACCAAAGTGAGCTGCGTGCTTGACATAGCCGGGAATGAAATGTCCCAGACAACACATGCGGACGACATCGTTGTCGCGAAGGCGGGCGAGGGTCTTGCTTGTTCTCATTGGGTTCTCGATGGAAAGATCAGGCTGACGAGGCAGCCGGTAATAATGTTCACCGTGATAGCAGCCGGAGCGATCCATTGGAAGCTGATCGGGTCCAGATCGGTGCCGGGCACGGTTCCGAAGATCGGACCAGAGAAGGCAATCAGCACGGCTGTGAGCGTCCCGAAGAATGTCCCCACCCATGCCCCTAACGGCGTCGCGAACGGGACAAACAGGGCATAAAAGAACAACCCGAAGATCGGAGTCGTCAGCAGGTTGGACGTCTTACTCGTGACCGAGGTGATGTTTCCCGGCACCCAGCCCATCAGCGAACTCCCAATGATGGCAATGGCTCCAATGGCGAATGCCAGCCAGCGTGCCGCGTTGACATGCTGCTTCTCGGTTTGCTCGGTCGTTCCTCGCAGACGATCAAAGCCGTCTGTCATCACGACTGCTGTGATCGAG
>JAGQQG010000052.1 GCA_020426325.1 Planctomycetaceae bacterium
CCGTTGTGGCTCTGTGGAGCCGGTTTGAGAAAACCACACCATAACCCACGATCAACGCGAGCCACTGGTCCAGCCATTCTTTCTACATGACTGCTGCGAGAAACACAAAGATAGGATCATTGAGCACCGTTGACGCTCGAAACGAGAACGCGTGTTGACCAATGGAGATGTCAAACGGAATCCAGTTGTGCTTTGAGACACCGATCTGAAGTTTCATTGATCCTATCTTGCTGAGTGTTGCAGAACGAAGAACTAGACCGAACAACTGTCAGAACAAAATCGCCCAAGCGATGGTGGATGCGAATGAGAGTTCGATTGCGAGAGCAACAACAAGAACCGGGATGCTGCGGGTCCACGAGCCATGAAACAGCCACAACACCGAAGGCATGCACCATATCAACGGCAGCCATGCCAACGGGAAAACATCCTGCCATGGAACATAACATGCCTTCACCCAACCGTCTCCTGTCACCCAGATGTGACCAGGAACAGGGTAAAACACATCACCAACTTCGACACGATCGAACAGCCATTTCGGGTACGACTGGAAGCTTCCCATTGTACCTCCATTCTTGTTTGGCTTTGTCCTGATTTCGATGATGTATCTATTTGGAGCGGAAACAATTTTCGCGATGACATGATAGACATGAAACGTCGGCCCACTTGCCTCCTCGAGAATGCCGAGCAACAAGCAGAGAGCAAACAGTACTGTCGGAAATGCAATCAGTTGTGCTGCGAGATGAATGCGGTCACGCAAAGATATTGGCAACGCGGAAACTGATGTCCTTAGCCGACCCATATTCTCATCGAAGAACGACTTGATTCTCATGTTCCCCCCAGTGATCTTCAGTCAGAGTAGGGATGCGTCTATTCACATCCCAACGGATACTCACTGATTGGGATTCCCAGCCCTAGCACCTCTTGCAGTCTTTGCCAGGCGCGGGTGACTTGGCGTTCTCGGGTGCGAACCTCGGTGGGGTCGAGGTGGTCTTTGCTGAAGGGGCCGTCGACGGTGATCGGGGTGAAGGCGGGGTCGGTGATGAACTGGGCGAGGGTCGGGTTGCAGTGGAGGTGGCGTTCGGGGGC
Organism: Planctomycetaceae bacterium; assembly: GCA_020426325.1. GTDB lineage: Bacteria > Planctomycetota > Planctomycetia > Planctomycetales > Planctomycetaceae > JAHBXU01. Next base: position 1,087 of record JAGQQG010000052.1, read on the forward strand.
CGACATCAGCTGACGGGAGCCGATCTCGCCGAGGATGTACCGCAAATACAGGTCGCTGAGGGTGATATCCGGCACCTCTTCGCCACAGACTTCGCACAGATACCCCTGATCACACTTCGCCATGTGGGTTGTTCCCGGTGGGTTGACTACAATTGGATGTTCATTGTGTGCGGTGTGGGTCGTGCTTGGCAACAGTCGGCGTTTTCCAGATGTGCGAGTTCCGTTGAGGGACTCTGAAAGTAGTCGTCTCGCTCCGCGAGATGACAGGATGATGGGAGCGGCATCCATGTCCGAGAGTCGTTCGTTCATCCGCTCATCACGGCGGAGCGTGATGGCTACTCTGCGTTTTCTGGTGCCGTTAAGCCGCAAGCGATGGATGTTCCCCCACTGAAAACTGAATACTGATGACTGACGACTAAAGACTCGCGGTCCCACGGGGCGTTGCCCGTGGGCTTTGTCCATCAACCATAAACTCTCAACTCCCCATGTCTCTGCCCCGTTTCAGTGTTGAGAACCCGGTTCTCGTGAACATGATGATGATCGTCACGCTGGTGGCGGGGGCTGCGTTGTACTGCACCCTGATTCGGGAGATGTTCCCGGAAAGTCGGGCGAGCGCAATCAGCATCACGGCGGTCTACCCCGCAGTGCAACCGGAGGAACTGGAGAAGGCGATCACCATCAAAGTCGAGGAAGCGGTCCGCGAAATCGACGGTGTCGAGAAGGTCGAGTCGACCGTTACCGAGGGGTTCAGCAGGACTATCCTTAAGCTGTACAACAATGTCGATGATATCGACGTGGTCCTGCAAGAGGTGAAGAACGAGGTCGATGCGCTGGAAGACCTGCCGGACGATCTGGAAAAGATCACCGTCACCAAGCAGGAGCCGACGCTGCCGGTGATCATGGTCGCCATCTTCGGAGACGCCAGTGAGGCGGAGATCAAACGGGCCGCTCGCGATCTCAAGGATGACCTGCTCGAACTCCCCGGCATCTCGGACATCGAGGAAATCGGCATCCGGGACGATGAAATCTCGGTCGAGATTCGGCCGGAGAGGCTGCTGGAGTACGACATCACATTCGAGGAGATTGCAGCCGCCATTCGGGCAACGAACATCGACATTTCGGCGGGCAACCTCAAGGGAGACCGTGGCAACATCGCCGTCCGCACCCTCGGCGAAGAACAGCGAGCTGTTGACCTCGAGGATATTGAGGTTCGGAGTCTGTCGGACGGGACGACCATTCGGCTCGCAGATGTCGCTGTCGTGAAGGATGGCTTCGTCGACTTTGATATCCAGAGTTACTTCAACGGCAAACGATCGGCCAACCTGCTGGTCCAGAAGACACCAACGCAGGATGCGATCGAGATCTCGACGCTGATCAAAGCTTACGTCGCCGGCAAGCGACAGGTGCCGTTCGATCCGTTCGGCATCGAAGCAGCCAAGCAGAAAGAGTGGTACGTCATGCCCTTCTCGCTGGCAGCGGCGTATACGTCACAAACGATCAACAAGATGTCGGGGCGTCCCGATCCCTGGGTTGTTTATGAACAAAGTCGGCAGAACCCGTTTGATCACACCTACGAAGTCGCTCTGCACACCGACCTGGCCCGCTTTGTCGAGGGACGACTGGACTTGATGCTTCGCAACGGTCGGGCGGGACTGCTACTGGTGCTGATCTCGTTAAATCTGTTTCTCAACTGGCGGGTCGCGATGTGGACGGCAGTGGGGTTGCCGGTCGCATTTCTGGGAACGTTCATTGTGATGTGGGGACTGGGCGCCACGATTAATCTGCTGTCGATGTTCGGCCTGATTATCGTGCTCGGCATCATCGTCGATGATGCGATCGTGATTGGCGAGAACATCTATCGACGGGTGGAGGAGGGACTTCCCGCACGTCAAGCGGCCATTGAAGGGGCTGAGGAAGTCTTCTGGCCGGTGACGATCGCGGTCACGACGACGATAGCCGCCTTCAGTCCGCTGTTGTTCATCAGCGGACAGATCGGCGACTTCATGCGACAGCTGCCGATTGTGGTGCTCGCTGCACTGAGCGTGTCACTAGCAGAAGCGCTGATCATTCTGCCGTCGCATCTTTCGCATCTGCCTGCGAAGAAGGTCCGGTATCAGGACACCGAGCAACCCACTTCACGTATCGGTCGCTGGTTGCGAAGGGCGAGCCTGTTTCAGCACGGGCTGATGACGCATTTGCTCCTGCCGACTTATGAACGCTTTCTGCGGCTGACGTTACGGTGGCGATACGTCACCGTGGCCGTTGCAGTGTCAGCGTGCCTCATGGCGATGGGACTGTTCATGGGAAAAACGAAGGACGGCTATTCTCTGGGGAACATTGTGCCTTGGGAGTTCGTGCAGGCGATGGATGCAGAATCGATGTACGCCATCCTGGAGATGCCCGTTGGTTCGACGAATGAACACGTGCGACAACGGCTTCAAATCCTCAGCGATGTGGCGATGGAGATGCCTGAGGTGCATACGGCCCAGATGGACGTCGGCATCGCGCTCTCTGTGACGGACGTCGGCGCGACGGGAGGAGAAGTCCAGCCGCATCTCGGACAACTCTGGGTTGAACTCATGGCAGCTGATGAGCGGGAAGCTAACGGGCTGCGGTCCAGCGATGAGATCCTCGCCGAACTGCGACGAGTCAGCGAGACTCTGACCGGTGTCAATTCCATCACCTGGGAAGCGATGAACGGAGGGCCTGGTGGCAAAGACATTGTGATCCGCCTTTCCGGCGACGACTTCGACAATCTGAAGATTGCTGCGGGCGAATTGATCGATGAGCTGTCACACTACGCTGGTGTGGTTGACCTCGACACCAACTCAGACGATGGCAAGCGTGAGGCACGGTTGTCGCTTCGTGAGTCTGCACGACCGACCGGAATCACCGTCTCCGCGCTGGGGGGGCATGTGAGGGCAGCCACCTACGGGGCCGAAGCAAGGCGTATCACCCGAAATCGGGAGGACGTCAAAATCATGGTCCGCTATCCGAAGCCGTTTCGTGAGGAGATTGCCAACATTGAGTCGATGTGGATTCCGGCACCCGCCAGCAACCGTGCTCCTGTGAACAGTCCCGGAGAGGCCGAAGTTCGCCGTGCGTGGGTGCCGCTGCGGGAAGTCGCTGAACTCACCGAAGCCGTTGGATACACCACGTTGCATCGTTCAGAACAGAAACGCACCATCACCGTCTTCGGCGAGATTGACAACGCGGTGACGAGTTCGAGCGATGTCATTGAAAAAGTTCGCAGTGAATACGTGCCGGCTTTGATCAAGGAACATCCGGGCATGCGGGTGGAGTTTCTCGGGGCGACCGAAGAACAGGGTAAGGCGTTCGGGAGCCTCAAGGTCGCATTCCCCGTCGCCATGCTACTGGTGTACATGCTGCTCGCGGGACTGTTCCGTTCGTACTTCCAGCCGCTGGTGGTGATGGCCGCCATTCCCTTCGGCATTCAGGGAGCCATCGTGGGCCACTGGGTGACCGGCAATCCGATGACGATCCTCAGCATGATTGGACTGGTGGCACTCACCGGCATTTTGGTGAACGATTCCCTCGTTCTGGTGGATTTTATTAACTCACGGATTCGATCGGGGATGCCTCATTTCGAGGCGAGCGTCGAAGGGGCCAAGCTACGCTTGCGGCCTATCCTGCTTACGACACTGACGACCGTGGCCGGGCTGACGCCCCTGATGTTTGAGAAGAGCTTTCAGGCCAAGTTCCTGATCCCCATGGCAGTGACGCTCACGTTCGGACTCATGTTCGCAACGACACTCACGCTGGTGATTGTCCCTTCCTTGAACATGATCTTTTTTGATATTCAAACGGCCGTCAGTCGTTTTCTCTCTCGAGAACCTGAGACTATCAGGAAATCTGATCTGGAACTCGCAGCATCGGCGGTCAAGTCATGAATCAAGTTTGGACCCCTTGGGGCTTGATCGCACTCCTGCTCGTGTTGCAGGTGGCGCATTCGCATGCGGCTGATCCGACGTTCGATCGTCCCCACTGGCAGGCGCGCCTGGACAAGTTGACAGCCTCGCTGGCTGCTGAGCCGGACAACATCGAGCTCCTGGCGGCGCGAGGGGATGCGTATTTCTTTCTGGGCCAGTTTGAGGACGCAGTCCGCGATTATGACCGCATGGTTGAATTGGATGCGTCTCGTGACACATCCCATTGGCGACGGGGGATCGCATGTTTCTACGCCGGTCAGTATGAACAGGCGGCAGGCCAGTTTGAGCGGTATCACTCGTTCGATGACGTCGATCGTGAGAATGGGATCTGGCGGTATTTGTGTCAGGTGAAGTCCAACGGTGTCGAGGCGGCAGAGGCAGGGCTGCTCAAATACAAAAAGGATGACCGCGAACCTTTCGGGGATGTGTATCGGCTCTTCTCGGGTGAGGCCACTCCGGACGTGATCCTCAAACGGATCAACACGGCGGACCTCACCGAGACCGAACGTGAGAAAAGACTGTTCTATGCAAACCTGTACATCGGCCTCTGGCACGCGGTCCACGATCGACCGGGCGAGGCACGACTATTTTTGCGGGCCTCTGCTTCAAACACCTGGGCACCATTGGCGGGCTACGGACCAAACTACATGTGGCATGTGGGAAGACTTCACAACGACATTCTTGAGAAGGAACGCAATGACTGACATCGCACCACCCGTTCGTGCAGTCGTGTTTGACATGGATGGCCTGATGTTCAACACAGAACTGGTTTTCAATGAATCTGGCCGAGAACTCTTGCGACGGCGAGGGAAGGAACCGCATCCGGAGTTATTTGGACGAATGATGGGACGGAGGGCTCCCGAAGCATTCGCAGTGATGATCGAATTGATGGAACTCGACGAGACTTTCGAACAGCTCGCCCCTGAGTCGGAAGCCATCTTTGCAGAGCTGTTGGATGAAATACTTCAACCGATGCCGGGTTTATTCACATTGCTGGACAGGATCGAGGCAGCCGGCATTCCCAAAGGTGTCGCCACCTCGTCGGGACGTGCGTATCTCAATCGTATGCTCGAACGATTCGATCTTCTGCACCGCTTTCCGATGACACTCGGAGCGGAGGACGTCTCCCACGGGAAGCCGCATCCGGAAATCTATCTCACGGCAGCGGCTCGATTGGCGGTCGACCCGGAAGAGATGATGGTCCTCGAAGACAGCGAAGCGGGCGTTCGCGCAGCGGCTGCCGCAGGAGCACAGACAATCGCGATACCACACGAGCAGTGTCACCAACAGGATCACTGCCTGGCGACCGCCATCGCGAAAAGTTTGGATGATCCGGTGATTCTTGATCGCATACCGACATTGATCAAGTAAACCTAATCGGACTTCCACCACTCACTTGCGGCGATGCGATCAAACTCAGCATCAATGTCCGTTCCTTCATAGAAGGATAACCAGCCCTCGAGCCGTCTGGTCTCGCCCGGCGGACAGTCCTCGAACTGAGGGTCCGAGTGCAGACAAGGACACCTGGCGTTGGCCCATGTCCGGTGGTTAGGAACCCAGGCGGTGATGATCCATCGCGATCCAGAGCCGTCATGGCGGGCAGCATAGGGAGCCCGCTCGAGGTTGTTGTCGTTGGTTTGTTCGGTGAATCCATGAGCCCCCTTGAGCATGACGCAGTTCTGAACTCGCAGATTGGAGAGCAATTCATCCGTGCCGTTGGTCAACGACATCCGCATACGGACGTGGTCTGTTTCAGGGATCACGAGCGTCTCGAACTCGATGCCGTTGGGGAGTCGACGTTGCATCTTTAGACAGCCGCCTCCGATGTCCTGCCATTCGGTCGGCTCCAAGGTGATCCCCTGCTTCGTCCAGACTGTCGGGACATGCGTGTGGGCCAGATAGGTCAGACCGAGATTCGACCAGATGGCCTCAGGGATATCAGCGACGACGTAGTCCGCCTCTACCGCGTGAGGATCATTCCAGGGCGTGAATACGCTGATCTTCGTCTCTCGCTGAGGATCAATGGCTCCGTCAAGGAAACCAATCCGGGGATGACGACCACCCGGATAGGGCAACACAAGCACGTGATCATCAGGGGGATCTGGGGCATTGTCGTCACGAATTCCAAAGCGCGTTTTGGCGGCTTTAAGTTCGTCAGAGGTCAGTCCGGTGGCGGCGGTGATCTCCTCTTCTGAGAATCGATGATACCAGACCATATTGCTTAGCCATGACCGGAGCGAGTCGTCATCAGCAGGATGTCGTGCCTTCGACGATTCACCCGCCGCAGTTGTCGGCAGGACGTCGACAAACAAGATCAGGAGAGCGATCACGATGTTTAAACGGAGTTGTCTCTGTGGCACCTTCTGCTCCAAATGCATGATATGAATTCAGTTGGTATGCTCTCATCATTCAACGGCGAACTGAACTGGCGCAGGAGGAACCGGGACATTGTTGAACTCGACAGGCACATCGATATCCTCAACTCCCAGATTGATAATGAACTTCATCCCCACATCCTCAGGAACATCGCTGAGAAAGCGGAAGATGTGAATCTCGTTCCCGCTGTCGGTCGCTGTGAGGTGTGTCACCCCATCAATGCGTGCCCCGCTGCCATCGACGGGAAACATCTTATCGATGCGTTCCTCGTCACCTTTCAGTGTTCTGAATTTCAGTTCGTCATTCTCGATCGCCACGGCAATCTCGACCCCGTATTTCATGAGAACCCGGTCTTTGATCCGCTTGTCGACCCGATCCTGAAGGTTGGGGACGATCGCTTCGATCCGTTCGCGCACAGTGCGAATGTGTAAGCTCCCTTTCATTTCGGTGATGACATTGACTGGTGACTCGGGTCTCAGAAACTTGTAAACGACGCGCAGACCGTTGGGTGGCTGGTCTGTTTCTGGCAAGTTGTCCCACTCCACATCAGCCAGATCGTCTGTCACGTCCAACTGACCGAATTGGCCACCTTCGTATTCCAGTTCGGTCCCCCCATCCACCGTCACACTTTCGACCTGCAAGTTTCCAATCACCACGGTTGAATCAACCGCAGGGCCAGTCAGGTCCACCACGAATTGCAGCCTGCCATCCATCGATCCCGCGACCTGGGCAACTCGCGGCTCTGGAGTACGGACCGTCGGAGTCGAATCACCATCGTCATCTTCAGCAATCCTCACACCTGCTCGAAGTCCCGAACTTCCATCTCCCTTGTCTTTTTTATCCTTGCGTTGTCTCTTCTCCTCTTTGCGACTCAGTCCTCCCCCACCTCCGTTCACGGGTGAACGATCCTCTTCGTCCTCATCCCGCCCTCTTCCAAATCCAAGCCCTCCACTTCGGCCCGCCAGGCTCAACTTAGGAGGTTGAGATACGGATGTAGGCGTACTCTGCTCCGTCCCTTCCGAAAAGGTCATCCTTGGCGTTTGTGGCCCCTTCCACCTCGCCTGGGCTTCGAGAGTCAGCCCATCGGGGAGGTCCGAATCCTTGTTGGCACTTGTCCAGGAACCAAGAGGTTCTTGTCCAGAGAAGCGACTTACCGGCTCGGGCATGGGGATGTTCTCGAAACGAAACGGCACTGAGACCTCTTGCACGTTTTCTTGCACAGCAACAACTAGCCCCAGCGGCAGTTTCGTCTCTTCAGAAAGCTGCCACTCACGCTGTACCTGATCTCCAACGATGACTTGGCTCGAGCTGGACGCCTCAACCACATTTCCGGAGGCATCATGTACTGTGATCGGCCCAACAGGTCCCTGATTGCTGTAAGTACACCTCACGATTGTTCGACTGTCGACAGTCTCTGTCGTCACGAAAAAGTGAACTCCCTGAAGAACCGGATCATCAATCGATACAGGACCGCTTGAGACATTGTGCAGCATGATCTCACGAGTTGATGTCGGAACTTCCAAGACGACTTCACCTGCGACGACCGCCAATGACTGCACATCGCTTCCGGGGGGATGGAACAGAAGTCCTGTCGCGACCCCTTGGGGCGGGTGGGCCGTGAATCCATTTGTCCGATCGATCGCAGTCATTTCGTGCAATGGATCTTCCGTGCGACCATTCCGTGACACTCCCAGCCATTTCAGCGGCACACCCGAAGCGTCATTCGCCTCTGTGACCTTGAGACGGCCAAATGATCTTGTAAATGCTCCCGGCCCCCCAGCGTAGACAGTCGCGACTTCAAGCAACGGAGGGGATAATTCCTGCCCGGGTTGAGGAAGAGACCAGCGGGCAATCCCATGAACTTCCAGCCCCTCAGGAAGACCCTCACTGATCACAGACAGCTGGCCCTGGTTGAGCACTTCCTCGGCGCGCTCCTGCCAATCGACCATCTGCTGCATCACTTCGACATTGCCGGCCTGACTCATCATCATGCCCATCACGACCATTGGAAGCATGGTGAGATTGGCTTGCTGTGATTCCGGAAGCGTTGTCGAAATAGCGACGGTTGTTCCGTCGGTCGTCACCGTCAGGGAGTTGACCATCGATCCCGCGATTTCCTGAATGATCCCCGGCAATACGCTTCGAACGGCTTCAAACGCCTGCTTACCTTGAGAAACAACGACATCGAGTTCCTTCTGGATGCGCAACGGGGAGGCCGGAACATCACATTGAGCCGTGATCTTCAGCTGCAACCCTTCATTGAGATCTATCTGCAATGCGATCCCGATCGCATGAGTTTCCAGAAGCTTCTGCCATTCTTTCTTGTCAACTGCTGCGAGTGCCCCCGCTTCAGTTTCGCTGTTCGTACCATCAGCAATCTGAATTCCTCGACCCAAGAGAGACCTTCCGTCTTCCTCATCATCCTTTTTTCGGCGATTCTTGTTCTTGCCCTTTCCTTCGTCGTCTTCATCCTCCTCGGACACCCTGTACCCATCCTGTCCCGGCTTGATTTCAGGTGCCGTTGTTGGGGCCGGTTCCGGCTGTGGTTCTGGAGTGGGGATGGCTGGCAAGTTTGCAAAAAATGCCTCTCGATCGTGTGGAACGACGGCCACAATCAGATGCGAATCTGCTGACACAAAGCTGAGGTCAGCGGTTGCCTGTGTCGGAGTCTCACCCTGATCAATGATTGATTGGATGACGGAATCAGTCGCAATAACAAATGTCTTCTCATCAGGAGCAAACATGTGTGGAGATTGCTCCCCCAAGTCCGCAAGCTGCCGATATGATTTGGATGAGTGTGTTTTGATGAAGCCGTCTCCCTCGGGAAGCGCGAGGTCCTCAAGTTTGACGGCCTCCGTCGTTCGGACCACGAATACAAAATGCTCAGCCACGCCTGAAGGGTCTGGCATCACAGAAGGCATCATGGTCGCCTGCAAAGCATCAGCAGCTGAAGGTTGTTGAGTCATCTGTGCAGCACTCTGCTCAGCCAGCTTCTGCAACTGGCTCAAACCAATCGTGACGGATTCGATCTCTTCAATACTGATGCCGAACGACTCACTGACGTTGTCCGCAGGTCCCAGCTTTCCACCGGAGAGTGCCTGGAGAAACGAAGAAGAAGCAATCGCCGCCGGCCGCGCGAAGACGAACAGTTCCGTGGCGGGATCGAGATAAGATGTCTCAAACGGAGACGCACCGGCCGGAGCCGTCGCCTTGCTGGTTTGAGCGGTTTGAGACGGCAACGTGGTCGGCTTGGCAAAAGCCTGTGGATCGGCAGCGGGGGCAAAAGCCTGTGTCTGTCGAGCAGCAGGTGGCTGCTGAGCAACCGGTTCAACAGGTGGCTGCGATTCAGCGACATCCTGCGGAGTCGCTGGCGACTCGGGGACGACCGGGGGTGTCTCCGGTGATTCTTGGGCCTGAGCAGGTTGCGTTGGAGGGAGCTGAGGCTGTGCAGGAGGAGCGGAACTTGTGCCTCCATCATCACCACCGCAACCGCAAATGGCCACAACACCAGTGAGCAGGATTAACGAGACCCACTTCGCACTTATGGATCTCTGTGTCGTCTCGCCTAGATATCCAGTGAATGGGTGAAATAACCAATAGCCTCGCATGACTCGTCTCCCAAATGGGATGAAAAGACGCAAATACAGAGCGAATAGATGTTCAGCGATGAGAGTGACGTCAGCATCCACTGGGAGCGGCATTCGGCCTCTGCCCATCTTTACGCTAGCGTATCGTGAAACATCTCGCGAGACTATTGATCCACGGAAATCCTGGCATGAGCTGAAGTCACAGACTCATCAATTCTGATGGTTGAGTGGCCAGTTGAGATGGCGCTGCAGGAACGCAAATGTACCATCTCCATGAATCGTGTGCGGGCCATCAAAGAACTCGATTTCTGTCCGATCTCCAATGCCCAATTGATCATAATGCCTGCGGACCTTGGCAAACTCCCAAGCGACCCATTCGTCCGGGGCAACTCCGTCGTTGTGCCCCCGTTCGACCATGAACGGCCGCGGAGCCATGAGAGTTGCCAGTTCTGCATACCCTGCCAAATGCCCCATGTTCCATTCGTACATTTCGTATTCACGTGTGAAGACGTACGAATAGCGGTCCTCGTTTGAGACGTTCTTGCGAATCCACTCGTTATAATCTGCGGAGCAGATTGAGAGGCAGTAGCCGGGATCGGCTGACTGGGATTCTGAATTGGCAGAAATCGTCTTCGTGGGAGGCAGCATGGGAGGCACGCGAACAGCCGTCTTGCCGCCGTAGGAGAGTCCATAAAACGCGATCCGGTCAGCGTCGACCCATGGGAGTGTTGCCAGCCAGCGAAGCGTCTGTCGATGTTGTTCGATGATGTAGCTGAACAATGATCGTCCGATCGGATTGCTCTTCCGCTGAATGACGCGGAACGCGTCCTCGCCTCGGTAGGGATTCTGGGGAGCATAGACGATGAAGCCTCGATTCACCAATTGCGTGCTGACACCTTTGTAGGCCTGCCACGCACGGGACGTTTCGTCCGTCGTTACCGTATCCATGGGCGTCCCTTCCAGTCCGTGCTGAAAAACAACAACGGGTCGACGCTCTCCTTCCTTCACATCCTTCGGCAACAGAAGAATGCCGCCCGCGATGACACTTGGCGACTCCTCCCAGTTTGTCGACTGAGGAGGAACCGTCTCTGGGTAAACATCCAGGACGACTTCGTAACCCACCTGAGTGGGTGTCTCAAGAACTTTTCGCGTGCGGGGGTTGGGAGGCACGTTCGGCTGAGAGAGCATACCAATCATCTGTTCGTGGACCATCGCGCGAAACTCGGCTGCCGATTTCGACCAACCTTCGACGCTGCTCCGATCGGCTGACGCCCAACGCTTGTCACGCACCTTGTCGCTGCTGTGGAGGAGTCTCTGCGTGAAGCGAACAAGCTCGTCTAACTGTCGCTTCTCGCGAGCAGTCGCGTCGGGAGTGATGGCTAGTGCGATCTCAGGCTCTGTCTCACTCCTACCTTTCGACAGACCGATCGACGATGTCAGTGCATCCCTCGCCTCGCTGCTGAAGGCAGGTCCCGATCCCTGCTGGGAGACGACGAGTTGCACTTGGTCGGAATAACCGAGCTTGTCGAAGTGTACGGCTGCACGAGCGTATTCGCTACGGACAGAATCTAGCGGAGCAGTCTCGATTCGCCCGGGTGCTGCGACCTGAGGCGCCTGCTGACGGTCCTGCGTCGGAATGTCCACCTCGGGAACAGCACACGCTTCGATGATGAGTCGTCGTGGAGCGATCAGGCTGGCGATGTCCGCATCCCCAAACGTCTTGAGCAGGTTCCACACGTTGCGGTCAATCGGTTCCTGCCACAGACGCTCGCGTTCCTGGAAGTAGCCGCTGACGAGACAGGCATCGATCCGCTCGTCGATTGCCGCCGCATACATGGCAAGGAGTCCCCCCTCACCGGCTCCACAGACAGCCACAGGCAACGATGCGTGTTGCTTTTTCAAGTAATCGATAGCCGCGAGGATTTTCTGCACTTCGTACCCGATGATGTGCCTGCCCATCTCGAAGGCCATGCGATACACGAACTCTCGATGGGGGATGTTCGTCATACGGATCTCAGGATTGCCCGAGAACCGGTGATCGCGACTGATGAGCGAAGGCACAAGCACCAGACATCCCTGAGCAGCCAACTGTGCCGCCAATGGAACAGGACCAGCTCCATCCTGACCTTGCTCGACCATCTGTCGCGGTTTCCAGGCACAGTCGGGCAACACAATTGCAGCTGCCCGAGGTTCATCAACCGGCAATACTAGCAGCCCTTCCGATGTCACCCCTTCCAGGACTGTCCAAGTAACCGGAACCGCAACCAGACGCGAGAGTTCCTGCGCCGTACCAGGGTCCACCTCAAACAACATCCGCGCATCAACTCGATCATCCACCGCACCGATGATCGTCCGCAGAAGCTCTCGCTGTTTTGCAACACTCGCAGAGTAAGCTTCGGGACTCGTGTAAACTCTCTCCCAGCGCTGATCGCGTCTCGCCTCCGCAGACTCAATCTCTTGTTCAGCAAACTGGCTGATTCCTCGCACCATCACGACATCAAGGGGGGCCGTCAGTTCGAGTTTCTGTGTGTCATGGAGGACTTGAAGGTTATGGAATCTCTCAGCTGACCAACCAGTATCAAGTTCGCATGTACTCAATAAGACGGCAACAATCGTGCAGCATCTGCAAGGACGATTCATGACAAACGCTCAACAAGTTTGACAATCGGTAATTGGGACGGGAACCGGTTCCTTTTTCCGTTTGCTTGTGACACGGACTGACTTAATCAGCCCGATGTCCTCTGAGCATCAGATTATCGAATCGCCCCGTATCATCGAACGAGCCGAGGCCGACTTCGCCCCAGGTGAAGGTCTTGTCAGTTGCCGTCATCACAGGGGTGGCCATGTCATCGAAGAAGACTTCGATGGAGCCGGTCGTGACGTCGCGTTTGATGCGGGCGTGATGCCACTCGTTATCCCAGGGAGTACCTGGAGTCGTCTTGGTTGAAATTTTGACTCGAGGTGCATCGTTGACGATAAAGATCTGGTTGGCGTGATCATCGGTGCGTTGGCCGAGATGCACATAGTAGAAATGAGCCGGGTCCTGATAACCAAAGAACAAGCACAGGCTGCGATGTGGATAGTCACGGGCTGTCGACTGCAGATCGACATCCAGTTGGAAGTCGCCGACGCTCACCCCTCGCAGCAGACATCGGTTGAACGGCGAGCGGACAGGCGTTTGGACATCGCTTTGCTGAAACTGATGCAGCACACGGTTCCCATCGATCTCCTCCAACTTCCATGCTTCAGGATCAGTTGCTGCCCAACCAATGAGAGTCGGTTCATCGAAGGCTTCCTCGATGAGAACCGGCATTTCTTCCGCATGAACCGTTCCTCCGAAACTCAGGGCAAGTGAAATCAAGGCCACCAATCGAGACTTTCCAATCCGAGGTTGCATCTTTCTTCCTCTCAGTGGTGACTCAGCGTGTTGAAACCTGACCAATCCAATGCAGACATCTGCGGTATAACGAGTCCTTGAACCCGGTCCAGATTCTTCATAGGTGGGCGAGGCTCGCGTGGGGACGTAACCGCTCTTGCTCATTGTATGCGAAATGGGTACATATTTCGCGTTCATTGACTTTTCCCGGAAGCCCTGCTGCGAGATGTTGTACCGTCCCGCCGCCGTGACCGGAAATCCTTGCCGGGTCGGAGAAACCTTTCAACATCTCTGCGGTTGATCTGCCCCGATGAAGTCACATCCACTGACCTGTGTCGCAACTCTCCCCTAAACTCACTTGGGGAAAGTTCCAGCAACTCATCCTGATCTGCAGCCGGCAACTCTGCAAAAGTGGCCTGCAAGTCTTCTGAAGAGAGTTCCTGTCGTCGCAATTCACGCTGAATGGTGACCTCCAGGTTTTTGAGCAGAGTGATTGCCAGTTTGATCCGACCAAGTTGCGGGGGGGCCGGGCGATTGTCCGCGAGATACTCGAGCATGCGCCGGTCTGAGTCATTTGACAGGGACTTGAGCAGTGTCTGCATCCGTTCCTCTGTCAGCAGATTGATCAGCTTCTCATTCTTCCGGCCCATCAATTCGAAGACTTTGAGTGTTCGCTGGAGTCCGTCGAATCCTTCCAACTCATTGGCATCTATTCTTGGCTCGGCCTCTTCCGCGATGGATGTCAGCAATCGCTCCATGTCTGCCGGTGTCAAAGAAGGAATTGATCCGAGCCGCTGCAAAGATGCACCTGCTCGTAGTTCCAGAGATTCGTTGTTGTGACGATCGACGATCTCGCGAACAAGTCGCGCCTTGCTGGTCGGATCATGTTCTTCGCTCAACTCCGTTCGTTCACGTGGTGAGAGGGTTTGCAGCCATTCGCGAAAAATCTGCAGCGAATGGTTCGCACGACCATGATTGTTGGCTGCGTCTGCCAGCAACTCAGCGTGCAGTGCCTGAACCTCGTCTCGTTGCACTGAACTCAAACGAAGGTATTGATCCAGGTGACGCTCAAGTCGCTCACGCTCGGCACGCGTCATCCCGGCAATGGTCTCTCTCCGTTTGTCCGCGTCCGGGTCGTCGTCCCTTAAAAGGTATGGCATCACCATCACCGCAGCAGCGGCAATCACAAGGTACGCCATCAGGGTGTGGCGGGGATCCATTATCGACGCCCCCCCGCATCCTCAGCCTCTGACCGCATCTCCTCGATCAGCTGTCCATCATTTGCTAATCGCAACAGAAAATCGACGCTGCCCACTTCCGAATAGACGTCCAGTTGCTCGATCACGGGAAAGTCACGCACCAGTAGCTCCTCGTCCGTCACAATCCAGCGATTAGTAGCGAGAAAACAGAGGGCCACGATCGCTATAAGAGCGACTCCCCCTACAGCAACGGGGACCATTTCCTTTAACCGCTGAAACCACTCGGACTGCCGAACGTCGGGTTTGAGTTCGCTGAACCGAATGGACGCCATCGTCTGTTCAGTGAACTCGGGAGAGACCTCGTAGCGAGGCAACTCGTCAAGGAGGTTATAGACTTGTGCCAGTGCGTCAACGTCCTTTCGGGCGATGTTGCTTTGGGCGAGGACCCCCTCAATTCGATCAGCCGCCTGCTCGTCGAGTTCGCCGTCAAGAAAGGCGACAAAATCGGCTCGAATTTCAGGCGTGATTCGAATCAGCTTGGACATCTTTGAGTTCACAGTAGTTGGCTCCCCAAAAGGTCCGGAGCCGATTCTCAAGTTACTTCATGTAGGATTCCATTTGAGCACGAAGACTCTCCCGTGCTCGGGACAATAAGGACTTCACCGCTGAAGGTGTCATCTCCATTGTTTCCGCGATGTCGTCATAACTCATCTCCTCAAACTTGTGCAGCAGGATCGCCAGTTTCTGTCGTTCATTCAGAGTCTCCAGTGCAGACTGGACCCGTTCCTGCAACTCTCCCCGGTCAATCTGTCGCGTCGGCATCAAAGCCGATTTTTCCTTAAACAGTTGCTCCTGCGGCCGAGCCCCCAGCGAGCCCGAATCAGTCGTCTTCAACGGAACTTCCTTGCGGCGTCCCTTCGATCGACGGTCGCTGCTGGCCAGGTTTTGAGCGATCCGAAAAACCCATGTCGAAAACTTGGCCGTCGGTTCGTACCCGTTTCTCGCCCGGTAAATCCTGAGAAACACATCTTGCGTGAGATCTTCTGCGACGCCACGATCGCCGATCAGGTGCATGAACACACTGACCAGACGGTTCTGATAGCGGTTGACCAACTCCCCAAAGGCTGCATCCTGTCCCTCACGGACACGCAACATCAGCTGCACGTCAGGATCACGAAGAAACTGGCTATCAAGCGAAGTGGTACTCACCAATCAATCGATTTGGTTGATCGTGTGTCAGGATCAGTTGACAGGGATGAAACCCCATCGACCGTTACAAGTCTCTGCCGAAAGAACGTCTTTTCAGGATTTCTCGGGAAGGAGCGCCCTCAGTCTGCCTCGGACGTCCTGAATGGCTATCATAACGGCACAACCAACCCACGACCAACTCCCGCCCCCTCTGGAACGATGTCGCTTAGCTCCCTCCCGATCAGTTACTGCACCAACGTCCATCCGGGACGAACGCTCGAAGAAGTCTGCTTCGGACTTCGTGAATACACCGCTCCAACTCAACGTCAATTCGGCTCGCCGCTTGCTGCAGGGTTGTGGCTTGCGGATTCAGTGATTCAGGAAATGAAGGCTGATACGTCCGGTCTCTCGCGACTGGCCGACGAATTGTCGAGCCACGATCTCGTCTGCTACACGCTCAACGCCTTTCCGTTCGGGAACTTCCATTCCGACCGGGTGAAAGAGCAGGTTTACGTTCCGGACTGGTCGACCGACGCCCGACTGACGTATACGATCGACTCCGCCCGCGTGCTTTCCCGACTGATGCCTGAAGGGACCGAGGGAAGCCTGTCGACCGTGCCACTCGGCTTCAAACAGTTGCCACATCAGGATGACTTTCTCGACCTCTGCATTCGAAACCTGTTGTCGTTGGCACAGTTACTCGACCAACTCCATGACGAGACCGGCCGTGTCGTAAGACTGGCGATTGAACCCGAGCCGCTGTGCGTCCTCGAAACCACCGATGAGACCATCAATTTTTTCTCGCAACTCAACAAACGAGCTGAGTCCGAAGGGCTGCGTGACGTCGTGATGCGTCACATTGGGGTCTGCTATGACGTTTGCCATCAGTCGGTCGAGTTCGAGGACGTGGCCGAATCCATTCGACGTCTGAATCAAGCGGAAATTCGTATCAACAAGGTCCACATCACCTGTGCCCTGCGATTGGTCGACCCGGCAAACAATGCCGAGGCACGCGAAACCCTCGCACACTTCGTCGAGCCACGGTACCTGCATCAGCTGTTCGCCAGGACTCAACAAGACAGGATTCTGGCCACTGTGGATCTGAGCCGACCATTGGCCCTCGAACCGCCGGATGACTATCTCAATGCCCAAGAGTGGCGAGTGCACTTTCATGTACCGGTGAACGCGGAGTCACTCGGCCCGCTGTTGACAACACGCGACGATCTCAAGCGGGCACTGGCAGCTGTCGCCGAGCTCAACTATGCCCCTCACTTGGAAGTAGAGACATACACTTGGGTTGTCCTTCCCGGCGAAAATCAGATGCCACTCATCGATGGCCTCACTGAGGAACTCAAGGCCACCCGCTCGCTCTTGACTGAACTCAATGAGGTCAGGTGACCCCAGCACTCTGGTGCATCAGCGTTTGTGCGTCATACAGACAAGCGTTGGACAATTGCCGAATCAGTCACGACCAAGTATTCCCGTTCCTGGTCTGCATTGATGCAGCGACAAGAACGGGAACGCCGTTAACGAAAAACCATCGGGGATACGCAGCAAAGGGACTCGAAGCCGCTGCAATCATTTCTCCACCGAATCCACGAGGAGTCTTACAGACTTTGCGCAGACCTCAGCATCAATGATCAAAATTGGGCTCTTTCCCCTCGTAGGCCCGATACAGGTCAAATACTGCCTTCTTCAGAGCCTCAGCTGATGCCGGGTCAACCGTCTGCTTGCACTTCATGGCAGCAACGATCACATCATGGGCAGCGGTTAATTGTTTGATATAGTTCTCATTTGTCGACTTGATTCGCTGCGCCATGAAGTAATCTGCAATGACCTTCTGGATGTTCGAGGCGTGTGCTTCCTTTGTTGCCACCCAACGTGCGAGCTGGTTATGTGAGAGCGCGTCACTCTTCTCGGCCAGCTCATTGATCTGAGTGATGGCTTTGGCAATGGTGGCGACATCTTCCAGCATTTCCTCGAAACGACGCTGGTCGCCGTATATTCCGCACGGCACTTGGCAGTGAGCATTGGCCACACGACCATTTGGCAAGGTCAGGAATGTGCAGGCGGCAAAAGCAAGGAGAGCGTAACGATGCATGGGTTCGATCCTGTTTTCCAGTTGAACAAGTATCACGAATGAGGCCAGCGGCAACTCATCGCGGCCAGAGATAATCGTGTCTCACTGGTCAAGTGTAGATAATCTCTGTCGACAGAACCACCGCCTTGCAAGGGTGATTACGGAAACCCTGTCAGTGATACCAGAGAGGTTTGCAGAAGTGCACAACACTCAAAGATCGCCCACAACAACTCGATCGGGCGCTCTGTGGTTCTGAAATGGGCAAATGACCGTTGATGAACGATGCGTTAAGCTCTGACCTCCCTCGTCTACCCACCAAGTCCACTCACGTCTGATTTGATTGATCGAACAACTGCCAGAAGTTCGCATGCCTGCATGTGGCAACCCTGCTGAACATCGTCTCAATTCACCGGTGTGATTAGATACCCATTGATCGGTTCAGCCGTATCTGACGCCCAAATGCCGTTGGGGTTGGCAGCCGAGACTTCGTTGCTCAGTTCTCCGCTCGCTTCGAGAGAGAAGGAGAGGTCGACCGTCTTGCCGGTAGTCACAATAGGGTCGCCGTTAGCGTCAACAAGGAAACCCTTGAAGGGGACCTTCATCTCGAGTTTGTGACCGTCGGATGAGATGGCGTAGGTGACGTTGCCGGGAATGACCGGGCCGCGATCTTGAACAAACGTGACTGAATCGTTACCGCCGAGGGCCGGGTCGTTCTCCTTGTAGACCCACTGGGTGTAATAGTCGTACGTGCCGGGTAAGACATTCACGAAGCCCGGCATGAACGGCCCTTGTGTTTCGGGTCCGGGATAGACGTAGCCTCCATTTGACTGATCAGCGAACGCCTGTATGAGTTCGGCTTCGTTCCTGGCTCCGTGCTGGAGGTAGTGCCCCGTGTTGAAGGCCCCGTTGTAGAACTCGATCTCACCGTTCATGTCGTAGCCGGTCGTGTCGGTGGTGCCCGTGTAATAGCCCCCCTCGTAGAGCGGGTACCCGGTCACATCATCGTTGTCCACATCGATCGTCACGATCACGTAATAGCGGCCAGCCCGCAGTCCTTGCGCCACGTCCTCCATCTGCGTGCGGCCAATCTGACCTCGTGCTTCGAAGTAAAAGTAGAAGTTCTCGTTATCGTGAGTCACCTTGTAGTTCAACAGGTCGACGTCTGGATGGTCGACGTAAGCAGGCGTGGCACCAGCCGTATCGTGGTCGGTGTCGTGCTGGTCGTCGACCGGGTCGGAGTAATTCGTGATTGGAATCCAATCGCTGAAATCGCCGTCGATCGTGATGCCCGTCTGGGCACTTCCCCCCGCGAAGTTGCCGACATTCACGTTGTCCCAGTTCACAGCCCCTGACCAATTCGAGAAGCCACTGGTCAGCAGATTTGAGCCATCAGACAGGCCAACGACCCAACTTCCACTCGCTGACCGAGCTGCGAGATCCGTGCGGCCATCGCCATTAAAGTCTGAAGCCAGCACGTCCTGGAAATTAGCAGTCGTCGACCAGCGACCGAAGACCGTACTGGTAAAGCGGAGGCCATTCGAGGCAGCGACCACCCACGCTCCGCTTTTCGACAAACCGGCGATGTCCGATTGTCCGTCCGCATCGAAGTCACCCACACGGATGTTGTCGAAGTCGGCATTGATTGACCACGCACCGAAAACCGTGAAGGTAAACTTCGAGCTGTGAGACGTGCCGACAACCCACGACCCACCGCGCGACAAAGCTGCGATGTCGGTGCGACCATCGCCATCAAAGTCGCCGGAGACAATGTCATGGAAACCTGCGTTCGTGGACCAGGCACCAAAGTCCGTCATGTCAAAACGGGTCCCCAGCGAAATCCCCACAACCCATCGCCCCCCAGAGGAGACACCTGCGATGTCGTCCCTTCCGTCATTGTCAAAGTCGCCGACGATCACGTTGCTGAACCCAGCTGTGGTCGACCACGCTCCGAACGCACGATTGGTGAAACCCGTGCCGTGAGACAGACTGACGACCCAGGTTCCCGTGCTGGCACGACCAGCAACGTCGTCCTTGCCGTCGCCGTTGAAGTCGCCGACCAATATATCGTTGAAACTGACTCTGGTGCTCCAGCGTCCCCAGATGTTTGGCCCATCGAGACCCGCGCTCGTACTCAACAGGACACGCCAGTAACCATCGCTCGGCGATCGCCCCGCCAGATCGGTCAGACCATCGCCATTGAAGTCTCCGGTGACGAAGTCATCCCAGTCAGCCCCAGCCGGGATGTTACCCGCAGCTTGGTTGATGAAGCTGTTACCGTTCGATTGACCGACCACAACGGATCCGGTGGCAGCGTTCCGACCAATGATGTCTGCGACCTCCCCCACAGCCGGCGTGAACGTCGATGCTAGCAGCGTGCGATCCTCCAGCGTTTCAATCGCCAAGTTTGAATGGACACCTTTTCGTGAACGACGTGCAGGCTGTTGGCGACGGGAGAGACTGGTGGGGGAGCGTTGAGCGAACGTGTGCAGAAACCGAATGGACACCAGGGGTTCCTCTTCAGGAGACGGACGACAAGCGAGATGTGACGATCGATCGTATGCGGGCCTGTACCCTCCGTCAAACACGCATTCTTTCGTGGCGATCCCTGAAGCGGCCCATTCCAAAATCGGGCTGTATCCAGCAGCCAATGACGAGCGGAAGCAACTGATAATGACACCAGATGACGTCAAAGACTGAAATGACCTGTCTGCCTAAAATGAAGTACCTGACGCAGAGCTTTACAATCAAGTTCGCCGATGATCAACAGGCAGTCGTTCAACCACTTCATCATCAGCCCTTTGATGCACATACAGGATTTGAATCGAGAACCGATTCGGTCTCCTGTTGAGCACGTTCCGTTTCAACGAAAGCGTCTTGCAAGAGAATGCCTGTGAAATCTCGATTGGTGAAAAAATCGAGATGGTGGAAAACCTTGAGAGAGAAGAGCCACCGGTCAGACTTGAACTGACGACCTGCGCATTACGAATGCGCTGCTCTGCCAACTGAGCTACGGTGGCAAGTGCAATCACAATAATGGATTACGCCATTTTTGTGAATCCCTCTAACCCGACTATATCATAGAACAAACAAACGCCAACGGGTAGAAGAGCAAACTATGCCAATTGTGAGATCCCCGAATGATTGCAATAGAAAGGCATCTGGGCCATCGCCCAACCACTTGAGCTGTCGGGCGATGATGTGAAAGTGTAACAACCACCAGTCATTCCAGCAAAGCCAATCGACCGCCTAAGCCATATCAAGACTTCCCGCTCCCCCATCCCACGGGATACTGGTGCAAGTCCATCAACAGGAATGTTCACTATTTCAGTCGATGGAAAATGCGGATGTAAGGCAAGATGGAGATCCGGCCGGAAGGGGGATCGTGGAAGCAGTCCCTCGACATGTATCACCACCAGTGGGATGGCCTTTACGCAGGGTGCACTCCCTCCGCTGTCGTTGATGGCAAGCTCTCCATCAAGGATCTTTGAAATCGCTTCCCTACTGACCGGTTCAGAAAGGTGGAAAAGGGCGAGTTGGTTCAACGGACGTTTGGGGATTACCAACGCATCACCGACCGGCACATCAAGGTCTTTGGTAAGAACCGGGTCGTCTCCGATTTGCAGCCCAAAGACTTTGCCGCGCTGCGGACAGAGATCTCCAAGACCAATGGTCTCGTGGCACTCAATGGAGAAGTCAACACGACCAAGGTCGTCGTCAACTTTGCTATCAAGAATCAGCCGGTGGACCAGATCGTGATCTGGTGTCTGTATCCAAGTGCGACAACATCTTGCCGCATGATGTCGCATCCGTAAACGATTTCAGTTCCATATGTTCTTTGATGGAATGGATCACTCGATCGCATGAAGTTCAGTCGCATTGGCGAACGTTCAATCATGAACTGTCCTTTGGCACATGTCGTGCGACATCGTTTCCAGAAGTCGTTCACTGGCCGAACGTGTGGATGCTTTTCACGAGATAGTCCAGAGCCTCGGGGGTTTGACGGGGGTTGATGGGGAGAGTTACGAGAGATTCACCGACCTTTTCCGCGTTTGGGAACTGGCCTCGCTGGTAGCCTCGCTGTTGAAATGCTGTCGACCAGTGCAATGGGTTGTAGTGGGTCCCGAGTTTGATGCCGCGCTCGTGGAGCATGGCGTACACGAAATCTACTTTGTTCATCCCGAAGCGCTCGGCGTCGAGCATGACGGGATACAAATGGAACGAATGCTTGCACTCAGGCATGACAGTTGGCAACGTTAAGCCGGGCACGTCTCTCAGGGCTTCAGTGAGGTAGGCCGCGTTGTTGATGCGGCGCTGATTGAGTTCATCGAGTTTTTTGAGTTGCACGATGCCGACGGCTGCCTGGATGTCCGTCATACGGAAGTTGTAGCCGGTGTCATCGAAATCCTGCCACCAAAAGGTCTTACCGACAGGGAATCGGGATTCGTCCAGCTGACAGTATTTAGTGCTCCGCCCGTGCACGCGTGTGCAATGAGACCTGTACAGCGCGATTCGTTCGTAGACGTTGGGGTCGTCGGTGACGATCATCCCGCCTTCACCGAGCGTGGACATGTTCTTCTGCTCGTGAAAGCTGAAGCAGCCGGTGACACCCATCGAACCAGCCATCCGGCCCTTATATTGGCTGCCGACGGCCTGACAGGCATCCTCGATAACGGCGATGCCATGTTGGTTGGCGATTTCGAGAATCGGGTCCATGTCGCAGCACTGTCCGTACAGATGGACCGGGATAATGGCTTTGGTGTTCGGGGTGATGGCCGCTTCAAGTTGACCGGGGTCGAGGTTGTATGTCACCGGGTCGATGTCGACGAAGTCAATCTCCGCACCAAGAGTGACGGGAGCAGCGGGAGTTGCAATCCAGGTCATCGGTGTGGTGATGACGCGATCACCCGGTTTGATTCCAATCCCGATCATTGACAGGAAGAGTGCTGCGGTTCCATTCGTGACGACACGGGCATATTCGGAGCCGCAGTACGCAGCGAAGTCCTGTTCAAACTGAATGCACGCTTCGCCGCTGGTGGGGGCTCCCTGACGGATCACGTCGATGACGGCCTGCTCTTCTTCGGGACCGTACTCGCTTCCGAGTTTGATCTCGAGATCGTGTTGAATCTTGGGGCTGCTCATGATGTCATTGCTCCGCTGTTTCCAGAATCAGGTCCAGTGCCTTTGTCAAACTGAGCATGGGAGTCTTCAAGACTTGCATTGCTTTTGCATTGTCCAGTGAGGCGTCATCAGGGCGTGCTGCGCGGCCGGGCATCGCGTTGGAATTGGTGGGCTGAACCAGGTCCTGCGGATAGCCGAGGTGCTTGGCAATCTGCCCCCCCATCTCGTACCGGTTCAATCGTGTGTCTCCCCCGAGGTGAATGATGCCCGTGTGATTGCTCCCTGCCAGTTCGAGCAAGGCACGACCGAGCGTGACGACATCCACCGGTGTGCGGATTTCGTTCTCCGGCATCGACACGGGAGTTCCCTCGCGGAAGCTGGCGATCATGCGTGCCAGAAACGAATTCCCCGCACCAATCAGGGGAAAGCCCATCACCAGAGCGAGACGGGCGACAATGGCGTCATCAAGCTGCTCCTGGACGATGTGTTCTGCCCGGAGTTTAGTCTCGCCGTAATAATTCAGAGGATGGGGAGTATCCTCTTCAACATACATCCCGCGCGTTCCATCGAAGACCGTATCAGTGGAACAGAAGACCATGCGGGCGTTGTGCTGCTGACAAAGTTCAGACAGTTGCTGCGTGACATCGACATTGACGGCTTCCGCTACGTCCTGATTCGTCTCGCAATAATCGATGTTCGCAATTGCAGCCGTGTGAATGACAGCGGTCGGCTGAGTCTCGTCGAAGACCTGACTGAGCCGATCCTGCTCGCGAAGGTCGAGTTGGAAAGGGACGATGCGCACGCAGCCATCGGAAACTGGGGATCGTGACAACGCGATCACATCCCATTCCGTTCCGGCCTGTGCGACGACACTCCCCGCGACAAACCCGCCGTAACCTGTGACCAAAAGTCGTTTACCCATCCATCATTTCCTGATATTGTGACTTATTCTTGATAATCAGCTCCTCGACCTGTCCGCAACCGCTCGCTAGTCGAACAGGCTCGTCGAAATCTCACTGTTGTGTTACTCGCTTTGCTCGGAGAGCCCGCGGTGGGTGTGCCTGCGGGCGATGACGACCCAGATGCAAATTACCAGCATGGATGCGACAAAAAGAATGCTCATCGACAAGCCGAGCAGATTGGAGTTCCGAACGGCAATCTCGGGTGTATTCGCCTGCAGGATTCGTCCGTTGATCTGTTCCTGCAAGACGGGACCGATGCTGCCGATACCATTCACCAATCCTGCCACAGCGACTGCATTGCGTTGACCGGCGACTGCCACCGCTCCTGCTCCACAGAGAAGTGTATCGGGACCGTAGAGCATGAAGCCCACAAGTCCGAAACAAATGGCCAACACAATCGGGTTCGTCCCGTATTGCAGCACGGCGATGTAGCCAGCCACCATGCCGATTCCCATCAGCAGGCAGATCAACTCCCAGCGACTCCGAAAGATCCAATCAAGGGCGATTCCCGCAATGATGGCGCCGGCCAGTCCCGTCCAGTCAAAAATGGACGAGTAGTAAGCAGCCTCGCCAACGTCCATGCCCTGAAGATCGAGAAACGTTGGCAGCCAGGAATCGAGGGCATATCTCAGAAATTTGATACTGAAGTATGCCAGCCCCATCAATGGCACGATCGGATTGAGCAGTAACGCCGAGTACTCCTTGAATCCGACATGTTCCTCTGTCGATGCGACGATCGCTCGGTCTGCAGGATGCTCATGATCCACAATCGGATCGAGGCCGACATCTTCCGGTTTGGATCGCTGCCAGAAAAAGATCAACCACCAGATGGCGAATGCGAGGACTGTACATCCGAAAAATGCGTAGCGAACGCCATAATGGCCATCATATTTCGTTGTGTAATGCAGCAGCAGGAAGCCGCCCAGCAATTTCACCACGATGTTTCCCACCAGATAGTTGGTAGACCAGATGCCCATGATGGTTCCGCGTTCTTTTCGCCTCAACCATTCGGCCACACCACCAACGGAACCAGGCCAACCAGCGGCTTGCACCAGTCCGTTGAAGAGCATGAACACGAGAAATGTTGAGTAAGAGTTTGCGAATCCGAAGATGACGTTGATCACAATCGATATTCCGAGTCCACCCAGCAGCAGTGCTCGCGGCCCCCACTTCCTGCCAATAAAACTGTTGATGAACTGGCCTACCATGTAGCCAAAAAGATAGGCGGTCCAAATGTTCGCGACACCATCAAAGCCAATACCATACTCGTCGGCCAGTGTTGTCTTGCACAAAGGAAAGACTTTCCTAACGAGATAGAATCCCGCATAAGCAAAATACGTTGACGTGAGGACTTTCCAACGCCAGACGCGTTGATCGAAATTCAGCGGTTGATCTTCGATTGAGTATGGGGTGTTCTCAGTCACGACTTTGCTATTCCTCGTGGTCTCACAGGCCGGTCGGACGTCGCTACGCCGGTTGATACCAATGTCGACAGGCAATCTTCATCAGAGATCAGGCGCTACTGTGTGCCCTTCCTTGCCTTGGACCATTCATGCAACACCGGGACTGGATGAATTCAGAACAATTGCCGACTGTTCATCTCAGCTTGTGCGATCTCAGCAACTCAATCAAGCGTGCGGGATTGTCTGTCTGGATCGCGTCCACTTCAAGTTCGATGGCTCTGAGGACACCGGCTTCCGTATCGAAGATGCCAGGATTGTCGACCCAGACCTGAGCACCTGCTTCATGGGCTGCTTTCGTCTGCTCAACGGTCCATTCCAGGATGTTGCCATCCAGAGTTTCCGGCTTCAGGTCGGTGACCAGCTTATCAATTTCCTCAGCACTCCCCGGATGTGGCGGCATAATCCAGACGGCGGGGTTCAGCGATTTGTACTCGCGGAGTTCCTCGACAGAACCATAGACAACGACCTCTTTAAGCATTTTGTGTTTTTCGACAGCAGCTAACACATCGGCGGGCGAAGCGTCTTTGTGGTCGATGTAAACCTTGAGTTTTCCCTGGCACGCCTCAAGAGCTTCATCGAAAGTGGGCACCCTCTCGCTTGGCCAATCCGTCCCAAAACTGAGTTCACGGATTTCTGCCAGCGTCTTGTCAGCAACTCGTCCCTCACCGTTTGTCGTGCGATCGACCGTACCATCGTGCATCAGCACGAGTTGATTGTCACGGGTCGTTCGAACGTCTACCTCCACGTAATCGCAGCCAATCTCGGCAGCTTTACGTATTGCAGCGAGGCTATTCTCCGGTGCTTCATGATGGGCTCCACGATGGGCAATCACGATGACCCGCTTTGATGCCTGCTCGGCAGACATGACAGCAGATGCGTGCAGGACAAGAAACAGAAGAACCAATCGCAACATCATGACGATGCTCCCCGGAAACGCTGTCCGAATCTTTCACATTGTTCGGTGCAAACAGGCGAAATAGGTCCTCATGATAACCACCATAGAGGCAATCCGACATGCAGTGGCTGAGAGGTCTCGGCCGATTGAACCCCTCGAAAGAGTCTCTCCTTGACCCTCATCCCTTTTACCCAATCAGGCTGATAACTGATAACTCATGGACCACGAGGCAGTGACAGAACCCGCGAGTTCGCAAACGGTTTAAGTTCGTAAACGGTTTATCTGAGTCGCTTTGAGAACTTGTCCATGAGTGGACGGAACGCTGTCTGACTTTCATCAGGGTCAGCGTGAGGCTTTACCCGCCAAGGGGAGGGCAAGACAAGGGGTATCGACGTCGGGTTTGGACAACTCGGCATTATCACTATCTTGATGGGACAGGCTCACACCTGTGCTTTGATGACACAGTGACATGCACAGTTTGAGCAATCTTTCCTGTCGTTTTCGATTCAGTTTCAGCGATTTGACTTTCTGTGAACGATGGAACGTGTTCATCTCTCCATCATTGCGTTAAAAGAGAATGCGTGGAGTTATTTCATCAGAACAATCAGACAGCGGGAAGCCTGTACGCGAGACTGCTTCGGTGTAGTTGAAAATCCAGACAATGATGGATCGTCCTTGATCTGGCATGGTGCCGGTCGGTAAGAAGAGGAACAGCATTTGCTTGCCAGTGAATCCAGCTTCACGAGAACGGAGAACGCTGACGAAGCTGGGAACTTGCGTGTTGGAGTGCTTCTGCGAGTCAGTGATTCCTCACTCGTCGACTCTCAACTTGGGTGTTGCCATGTTGTTGCTCTCAGACAAACGATTGTTGCTGATCGTCACGGGGATGCTGGTCCAGATCGGAGCGTTCAGTGGCCCGACTGATGCCCAGGAGACAACGCAATGTTTCTCCCTCGAGTTCTTTTATGATTCGAGTGTCGATGACTCTGCAGAACTCCGGTCTGCATTGAGTGAGTTTGCGGAGGAGAGAACCGGTTTAATTCTGCACTTCCGGGATCTCAATCAAGACGAGCAACTCAAACTCCGAATCGACGACATTTCGCGACATTTCGGCATGCAGGAAATCAAACTCCCTGCGATTTATGGATTGAAGTATGTCGTTGACGGACTTCAGACACGTGAACAACTGGAGCGGCGCCTGGACGAAGTTCTGACGATGACCGCTTACGTGCGGAATGGGTGTCCTCATTGCCGGGATGCCAAGGCGTTCCTTGGAATGTATGCGGTGCGCTATCCGGCTTTGGAAATCGTTTTTAAGGAAGTGATCACGAGCCAGGAGAACCAGCAGGAAATGCAGTCCGTTGTTCGGCGCTACCGTCAGCAGGCCGTCAGCCTTCCGGTCCTTCACTATTGCAACAGCTTGACGGTCGGCTTTGATCGAGAGGAAACGACGGGCAAGAGGGTCTTACAAACGCTGGACTACTGGTCACGCGCCTGTACGCCTAAAAAAAAAACTGACCCTTGAAATGGGAGTGCGATCTTCACACCCATTGGTTCTTCAGACTCCGGTGGGAGTGAACCGAACTGCTTGGCGACCAAGGCTGGCATCCTTGATCTCGCCAACCCTCCTGACGCCATTAGCCTATGCCGGGTTTTCGAATCGGGAATCCACCACATCGGATGGTGCGCTCCGAGTTCCCGTCGAAGGGTCGGCAGCTCCAGATCCACAGCCGCATGATGCGCCATTGCCACCCCCCTCTGAGGATGTTCCTCTTCCAATCCCCGGAGGGGATTTCTCCGGCGAGAATGAGACGAATGACGACGTCCCCTTGCCAATTCCGATCACGGATGGTGATGCTGATCCAGCCCAACGGGTGACACCATTGGAAGAAGATGAAGTCGAACTGCCAATTTTGGGCGTCGTTGATGCCAGTCAACTTGGTATGCCTGCCTTCACTCTGGCTGTTGGACTTGTTGATGGATTCAATCCATGCGCCATGTGGGTTTTGTTGTTTCTGCTGTCCCTACTGGTCAATCTGAAGAGTCGCAAGAAGATGCTCGCGATTGCTGGTGTCTTCGTTTTCATCAGTGGCCTTGCCTACTTTGCTTTCATGGCGGCCTGGCTCAATGTCTTCCTTTTCATTGGGTATCTGCGGCCTGTGCAATTCATGCTCGGATTGATATCCCTAATCGCCGGCGGAATTCACATCAAAGACTTCTTCGCCTTCAAGAAGGGGGTGTCGCTCTCAATTCCGGATTCAGCCAAGCCGGGCATTTACGCGCGCGTCCGCAGAATCATCAATGCAGAGACGATGTGGGCGGCCATGCTGGGAGCGGTTGTCCTTGCTGTTTTGGTGAACATTATTGAACTGTTGTGCACAGCCGGTCTCCCGGCACTTTACACCAACGTGCTCACGATGCAGAAATTTCCACCGTGGAAAAACTATGCATATCTGGCTCTCTACAACATGGCCTATATGCTCGATGACAGCATTATGGTCATCATCGCAGTCGTGACCCTTGGACGACGAAAACTTCAGGAGAAAGAAGGCCGTTGGCTGAAGCTGGTCAGCGGGCTGCTGATTTTCACACTCGGTATTCTGATGATCTTCAAACCGGAATGGTTGGTTTAAGGACATAGTCCATCAACCTCGCTGATTCTTGCATCCCGAGAAATGTCAGGTGAGTCATTTCGGGGTTCATCGCACGGCCTTCGCACGTCGATGCCCCGTGAGCCGAATCCAAACAGATCACCGCTCAACAAACGGCCTGGTACGGGCAGCAAGCATGGACTGCGTATTACTGAAAACCAAATCAAAACAATCAACGTCACCAGTTGATTGCGATGCCGCCGCGGCCGGTGTGTTGGTTGTGCTGTGTCGTGAACTGGAGGTCGTAGTCTGCGAAGAGGTCGATGCCGTTGAGGGTTGCGTAGTTGAGGCCGGCGCCGACTTCACCGAACTCGTTTCCCAGACTGGCGCCGGTAATAGGAAAGACCGCTCCGCCGGTTGCGAAGGAGCCGTTGATCACTCGGTCACCGTCGATAAACTCCTGGATGTATGCGACTCGCATTCGAGGAGTGAGCGTGTTGCCGTTACGCCTCTCGAATGATCGGGCCAGGTCTACACCTGCAATCCCGCGAGCAGAGTCGAGTTGCTCGGCCTCGATACTCAGATTTGAGGGGGCTGCCCCGGTCTCACGAAAGCCATCAAGATTGATGTGCTGATATTGCAGAGCGAGATGCGGGCGCATCGTCCAACCGAGCAGGTACAGATTTTGGCCGACTTCTGTGTAGAGCAGCAATGCGTTGCTGTCACGATCTCCCAAGGCTGTCCCGGTTGCTGTCTGCCGATCGGTAGTGTAGCTCCCAAAGTGATAGCCCAGGATGCCTGTGGCGTAGGCTCGCTCAGCGAAGCGTGTGTTGGCATAGAGTGCCAGCCCGGCGGCTTTCACCCTGCTGTCCGTTCCTGCTCCATCTCCTCCTGCAACATAGATGTTTCCGGCGATTCCCACGAGAGTTTGCGGCCCCATGATCTGCTGAATGCCGAAGGCCGTCCCGGCGAAATCGTAGTCGAAACCTCCATCAACGTGGCCATTCACTCCATAACCGGCGATCCACAGGTTTCTCTGCATGCTCGGTCCTTGTGCCCGAACGACTAGGCCTGATTGTTCGAAGATGGAGCCAACCGAATCAGCAGTCGTTTCAGTGGCTCCAAGACGGATGAATGACCGACGTGATCCAACTCCAGTATCCACAGGGACGAGATTCCGGTTCGGCCGCAGATAGCGAGGTCCTTCATCGCTGCGTAACCTGCGAGCTAACAGACTGAGAAACTGACTGTTCGCCTGGAGTTCGGCGATCGGCATACTGGCGAAAGTGCCACTACCTGAACCGTCACGAGCTTCCATCACGATGAGCTGCCAGAAGTTGAGCATCCCCGAATCACCGCCGGCAGTGTCGTTAATGACTAGTGTCCAGATACCTGCCGTGTCCTCTCCATCGAACGCGGCGAGCGCGTTCTGAGGTTTGTATGATCCCGTGGCAATCGGGTCGCCAAACGGATAGGCCGGGATCGGCTCCGGAAACTCAATCGCTGCCTCATCGTCAAAGAGATATCCACCGTCGATCGCAGTCAGGTCGTGCGCCAGGTTGCTGGCAAACAACTCGACCATGGTCCCATTCGGCGAGGTCAGGATGGCCTGCAGGTCACCCTGATACGAGTGGTTGTAGTCGAGGTTGACATCCAGGTCGCCGATCATCAGGTAATCGCCCACAGTGATCATGGATGTGGTGCTCCCGAGTGTGACGCCCGGTGACCCAATCGGAATCCCGAGTGGTGTATCGGTCGAGGTGTAGGTTTGAGCCTGGCCGCTGCTCAGGGACAAGAGGAGGACAACAACCGTCGATAGCAAATGCCTCCATGTCACACTCATGACCCGCTTCCTTTGCTCTCGTTGACATCAACGCGGACAAGAATCGGTGCAGGAATTATGACTGAACCGACTCCCCAAATAGCTCCAATCCAATTTTTCGGTTCATCTGTTGTCACCGCACCATGAATGAGTGCTTTCCCGCTCGAACCGTTGCCATCCCCACATCAGACCGCAGCGTCAAAGTCGACCTGATCGTCAACCTCAAAGCATCCTGTTGAACATCGACAGGCGACGAGTCATCTGCACAAACAGAAGAATCGGCAATGACGGCCTCTCCTCCCTGACGTGAAGACTCGAATTCACCGAGAGGGACCGTTTTGCGTGCAATAGTTGTGAGGCCTTTTCGCAACACATCACTACGGTCGCTATTTGCGCCTGTTGCAGGCGTTGTTTGATCGTGCTCATCTCTCAAGGACTCACTCATGTCGAACGACAGCCCTACTCTCGACATTCAGCGGACTTCGCCAGCCATGAATTATCCCAAGTGGATGCTTCAGGCAGCCCAGGCAGGTAAGGGGCTCGGCTCGTTGATTTGGGAACTCAGCTCGCTGATGTTCGGCCCAGGCAAATTGCAGCCCCAAGAGTACTTCATGTACGAGTTGTACGATGATGAGCGTTACACCCTTGAAGCTAAGCGAACCTTCGTGGGCGACAACGCTCCCACCGTTCCTTCTCCCTGGCCGGAAATTGCCAACGACAAGCCAACTTTAACCGCCCTCTTAAAGGGGCTTGATCTGCCAATCCCGGAAACACAGGCCATCGTACATAAGACACGCAGCTTCGCGGACGCTGCGACATTACGAAACCGTGAAGACGTTGGTCGGTTTCTACGCAAGGATGCCGCTTACCCCATTTTTGGTAAGCCGTTCGACGGGATGTGCAGTCTCGGCACTGCCAACATCTCCCGGTATGACGCAAAGCAGGACAGTTTGGTGTTGTCCAGCGGACATCTGCTCCCGTTGGAATCCTTAATTGACCAGCTTGAGTCGCTAGGCTGGCGATACCTGTTTCAGACCCTGTTGCGCCCACATCCGAGCCTTCTGCCCATCATCGGTGACAATGTGAGCACCGTGCGAATGTTCGTCCTGTCTGACCGTGAAGGTTGCGTCCTGTTGCGGGCAGCCTGGAAGATCCCGGTCGGGAACAACGGGGCGGACAACTTCTGGCGGCAGGGAAATGTGCTCGCAGGCATCGATGTCGAAACAGGGCGCATCGTGATGGCAAGACGCCGTACGGCCGAAGGCACAGAGGTCATTACACGGCATCCGGAGTCGGAAGCAAGTTTCGAAAACATGGAGTTCCCCGAATGGCAAGCGATGCGGGAAGTCGTCCTGCGTGCCGCTGCCAACCTGCCCGGCTGTCACTTCCAGGGCTGGGATGTCGCGTTAACCGACCGTGGACCGGTGCTGGTCGAACTCGAAGGGGACGGTGGCGACCCCATCATGGAACAGCTCTGCTTCAACACCGGCCTGTTACAGGGCCGCTATCAGGCATTCATTGAGAGTGCAGACGAGATCGAAAAGGAAAAGCAGGCCAAAAAGAAGGCCCAACGTGCGACGTCGCTTCGTAATAACTTCGCCCAGCTCTCACTCATTGGACAATCGAACCGACCAGCAACACAAAGCGAAATTGATCCGGAAGAGGTTCGAGCTGAGTTACAGCAGGAAGGCAAAGAAGCATCCCACGACGAATTTGACCCGGCCGCAGAAACGGTCATCGTAGGCTCATGAACTGCTCACTGCACAGAAGCATTCTACGGCTGGCGCATCGTATGAGTGAGAAAGGTCGCCCAGTGAAGAATTTTGTCGATGCGGCCTATGAGCAGCTGATTATCTCCGGTGGCGACTCTCGTCTGCTGCTGGGAGAAGACGGACTCAACCCCTATGGGTGCGGATCTCATCCCAACGAACAACTCGCCTTCGGTTCGTGCACCTGCTCGACTCCATC
The DNA here is from genome assembly GCA_020426325.1 of Planctomycetaceae bacterium. Taxonomy (GTDB): domain Bacteria; phylum Planctomycetota; class Planctomycetia; order Planctomycetales; family Planctomycetaceae; genus JAHBXU01. Next base: position 33,662 of record JAGQQG010000052.1, read on the forward strand.
AGCGCGCGGTGTAGCAGCTGCCAAAGCGATCGTCGATCGACTTCGACGTTCCAGGTCGACAGCCGAAATGGCAAACTCGATCCGCACGGAACAACGAATGCGTCTAAAGACACTGCTCAGACTGCCGAAAGAAGTCGACGTCGCGATTACACCGTCGGGGACAGACGTTGAATTGCTGGCATTAGCGTTGGCCGCAGGGGGACATCAGCGACGTATCGTCAACATCGTGGTCGGTCCCACCGAGGTGGGCAGTGGCACGACGCTCGCTGCATCGGGAATGCACTACGATCACCTCGTCCCCAGCGGACGACAAGTCGAGTCCGGCACACCCGTCTGCTCACAACTCGCTGACCGGGTGACTCTGAAGACGATTGACATCCGCGATGATCGAGGAGAGATCATTAATGAGGTCTACCTCGATACTTTGGTCACGGAAGTGGTCACTGAAGCTGTGGCCAGTGATGCACATGTGCTCTTGCATCTGGTGGCTCACAGCAAGACCGGCATGCATGCACCGAGCTTGGAATGCATAGACCGCATTTCCCGCAACCTGCCCAACGACGTGACGATCGTCATCGACGCTGCACAGGGACGAGTCAGCCGACGTGGACTGCGAGAGGTTCTGAACAAGGGGCATCTGGTGATGTTCACCGGATCGAAGTTCTATGGCGGACCTCCGTTCTCGGGAGCACTCTTCGTTCCGCCGAGATGGCAACCGCGGCATCGTGGCATCACAACTTTACCCTCGGGTTTCGACGACTACTTCACCGCCGCCGAGATGCCCGAGTCTTGGACAGAAGTGCGACGGCACATCACGGGATCTCAAAACTACGGATCACTTCTCAGATGGGAAGCAGCCTTGGCAGAAATGGATGCCTATTATCGAGTCTCCAGCGAGACGCGACTGGTCATACTCCGGGCATTTGAAGAGTCTGTTCCCGAAATCTTTAACAACGCGGAAGGAATCCAGTTATTGACGGTGTTCCCACCGATTCATGATGACACACAGACACGGCTCCTCGAATCGAAAACGACTGTGTTTGGTTTCCGTGCTCATGCAAATGGTCAGGCCCTGGACCGCAAGGAACTGAAGGAGATCCACAGGGATCTCAACACGGCTTTTAACGCTGTCTCGACGCAAAGCACAATGTCACGTCGTTTTCATATTGGTCAACCGGTCCCTCTCAATGATGACATGGCTGCCCTACGCATCGCGATTGGCGGTGAGATGATTGTCCGGATCGCGATGGACCTTCGTCTGGGCGTCTCTTTAGAGGAACGCATCGAATGGATGCGGGCAGAGTTACTTCACTTGCGAAAGAAGACCGAGGCACTGATCGCGATGCGTGCCACGACACACGCATCGCCGGAACCAATCCCTGATGCCACTCTGGTCGTCAACTGATAAGCTGACACGATCATGAGTGCATTCCAACAGCGAATCACCTTATCCGAAGCTGAGGTGATCTGGCAGCGGTCACGCGAAGCGGGCCTGCTCAGCGACAGAACACGATCGTTGCTGGTGCATGATCTGGACCGCATGCGGTCCCGAATCGCCATTCTGCAGGAAGTATTTCCCTCGCACACACTTCACGCTCTGGCGATCAAAGCCAATCCCCTCGTGGAAATCCTGCGGGAAGCAGTCAACGTCGGAGCGGGGTTGGAAGCCGCCAGTATTGAGGAGGCTCACCTTGCACTGGCTGCGGAGTGCCCTGCTGAACGGATCGTCTTCGACTCTCCTGCAAAGACCATGGAGGAGATCGCGGAGGCCCTCGAACTGGGTATTGTCCTGAATGCGGACAACTTTGCTGAGCTTCGTCGAATCGATCAGTTGATCAAACAAATCTCAACCAGGACGACGCTGATCGGACTGCGGATCAATCCTGAAGTCGGTGCGGGGACGATCTCTCACACGAGCGTCGGTCAGGCGGGGTCGAAGTTCGGCGCACCGCTCTCGACGACCCGTTCTGAAATCATCGGTGCATTTCGTCGGTATGACTGGCTGAACGGAGTGCACGTGCACGTCGGCTCACAGGGATGCAGTCTCGATCTGCTGGCTCGGGCAGCTTCCCGTATCGATGAACTACGTCGTGAACTGGAGGGGACGACTGGTCGTCCTCTTGCGTTCGTCGACATCGGCGGAGGGCTGCCGACTTTATATCGAGAACAACAGTCCGCACCGACACCACAGGAGTACGTCACACGCTTGAAACAGGAGGCACCCGAATTGATGTCCTCCGACAGGCTGCTGATCACAGAGTTTGGTCGGGCCATCCAGGCGGGATGCGGAGTGGCACTGAGCCGTGTCGAGTTTGTTCGACCTGAACAACGCATGGCCGTAATTCATCTGGGGGCCGACTTTCTCCTGAGGCCAGTGTATCGGCCAGAGGACTGGTTCCACGAATTCTTCGTGCTCGATGCTCAAGGGAGACGAAAGTCAGGGACGCTCGCTCCGCTGACAATCACCGGCCCCTTGTGCTTCTCCGGCGACATCATCGCCCGCGACGTAATACTCCCCCCCGTCGATGAAGGTGACTGGATTGTGATTCGGGACACCGGGGCTTACACGCTCGGCATGTGGTCCCACCATTGCAGCAGGTCCATCCCCGGAGTCGTCGGCTACGATGCGACCTCTCCCCGACAGGTTCGTCTGCTGCGAGCAGCAGAGACCGCAAGCGATGTCGTCCGCTTCTGGAGCGGTCCGAGACCAGCTGACGTCGACAAATGACATTCGGTCTCTGATACTGCCATTGTTACCTGCTCAATCTCTCCCGGAGCTCGCTCATGGCAGAATGGATCATATTGATCTTGCTGCTCGTCCTCTGTTTTGGCGCCTATGAGTTCAACCGGCGTGTGTACGAAACCCAGTCATTGCTCGTCTGGGGGATCGTCGCACTGATTATGGCGCTCAGTCTGTTGGTCTACATCTTCAGCAAAGTCCAACACGCCAGCCAACCCTGGGCGGACCGGTATGAGATCAAAGATGGATGAGCGCTATTCGGCACAAATTTCTCAACGTTGAATTGAGACCGATCGCTGAGACCTACCTTTGAGGGCTGTGTCGCGTTCAGGAAATCACAACACAATGGGGGGATGTGTCCAACATTTGAACTGCCAGCGACGTAAACCAATAAAGACAGCGGAACCGATTGCAATGATTCCCCAAAAACACAGTCCACAAGAGACTCAGGGCAACGGAGATGCTTCTCTCCATCCGCCGATCACATTGGCTTGCTCCAAAGGACTTCGTTATGTTAACCCGCCGAACTTTTCTCATCGTAGTTCTGTCAATTCTCCCTGGCCTAGCTCTTGCGGAACCGCCTCAATCAGATGAGGAGAAATTTCAGGGAGAATGGGCCGTCGAGAAATTGGAAGTGCAGGGGAAGTCGGCTCCCCCGGAATTTCTCAAGACCGGCAAGTACGTATTCAAGAATCAGACACTTTCGGTATACGAAAATGACCAGTCTGTAGGCGTTTCCGAAATCACCGTTGATTCAACACAAACGCCGAAAACCATCGATCTGACTGGAAAAGAGGGTGAAGGGACAGGCAAGATGATGTTCGGGATCTACAAGCTCGAGGATGATAGGCTCATCCTTTGCATCGGCGGGAGTCGTCCCACCGAATTCAATGGTGCCGGCGAAGCAGGCCTGCTTCACCTCAAACGAATCATGGCGGAGTAGCGACTTGCGGTTATCGAACATGGGGGAGGCGTCTCATGTGTTGCAGCCTCGTTGGTAGACCCGGGAATTGCTGTAGATCTGGATTAGGCCGTCTCACTTCCTGTTGGTTGTCGACGGCCATCTGACCGCGTATCTTGGTTGTTCCTACCTGACTCACCCCAACGGAGGCCCTCTCAATGCGACTACTCCCTTTGCGACTTTTGACTGCCGGTGTCTTGCTGATCTGTGTCTCCGTCTCCTCCGCCCAGGAGTTGAGGCTGCCTTCCGTGTTTGGCAGTCATATGGTGATGCAACGCGAGATGCCCGTTCCTGTTTGGGGTTGGGCGGCTCCCAATGAAAACGTCACCGTCACCTTTCGTGACCAGAAGAAGACAGCAACGGCAGACAGCGATGGCAAGTGGTCGGTGAAACTGGATGCACTTTCTGTCGGAGAGCCTGCGACACTCACCGTGGCCGGCAAGAACGACGAAGTGACCTTTGAGGACGTACTCGTTGGTGAGGTGTGGGTCTGCAGTGGTCAGTCGAACATGCAGTGGTCCGTTGACCGCGGACTCGATCCGGATCTCGAGGCGGCATCTGGCAATCGGCCAAACATTCGATTGTATCAGGTACCGATGGTGACAGCGGTTGAGCCGCAGGAAGACGTCGCTGCCAAGTGGACATACTGCACACCGGAAACTCTGCCCGGCTTTACCGCTGTAGGCTACTATTTCGGTCAGACTCTGCAGGAAGTGCTCGGCGTCCCCGTCGGACTCATTCAAACGGCTTGGGGTGGGACGCGGGCAGAGGCCTGGACCAGCCCAGAGATGCTGGCATCGGTGGAAGAACTGAAGCCGATCCTGACCGCATGGGATGAGCGGGATGCTGCATACAGTGCAGAAGCCGCCAAGGCAAAGTTCGATGCCGAACTGGCTGAGTGGGAGAAGGCAGCCGCTGCCGCCAAGGCTGAGGGAAAAGAGGCACCTCGCAAACCGCAAATGGAGCAGGACCCAAGTCTGAGTCAGCATCATGACAGCACACTGTTCAATGCGATGGTCGCACCGCTCAGCCCAGTCGCCATCCGGGGGGCCATCTGGTATCAGGGAGAATCCAACGCCAGCCGCGCCTATCAATACCGCACTCTGATGGCTTCACTGATTCAAAGCTGGCGAGACGATTGGAAGCAGGGTGACTTTCCGTTCTATCAAGTCCAACTCGCCAACTTCCGCGAAGTTGCTGACGAAGCAGTCGGCAGCGACTGGGCAGAGCTTCGCGAAGCTCAGGTGATCGCCGCGAATGCACTCCCGAATGCGGGCGTTGCCTGTATCACCGATATCGGAGCTGCACTCGATATTCACCCCAAGAACAAGCAGGACGTGGGGCGACGTCTGGCACGTCTCGCACTCGTGGACAACTACGGTTTCGGTGACACAATCACCCGCAGTGGTGCAACCTTTGACTCAGCCAAGTTTGATGGCGGCAAAGCCGTCGTCAAGTTCGATACTCACGGCTCTGACTTGGAGAGCTGGTATCGTGAACCGTTGACCGGTTTTACGATCGCAGGCGAGGACCAGAACTGGGTCAAAGCCGATGCACGAATTGTGGATGGGAATACAGTCGAGGTATCGAGCAAGTACGTACCGAACCCGGTGGCTGTCCGCTACAACTGGGCCGACAACCCCCAGGGCAACCTGTTCAACACCAAGATGCTCCCCGCTTATCCATTCCGCTCGGACGACTGGGCCGGAGTGACGGCGAACAATGTGAAACCGTAAATCACGGCTGACGTTCCGGAGACTGATGCACCCCGGCTGCCCAACCGCAGCCGGGGTGCTCTCTTTTGAGCACCAGAATCCTGCTCAGCCGCAAGCAGCGGCTGACAGTGGTCGCGATTATCGAGATCTCAATCACAGAATCGAGATTTGAATCGAACCGCTCTTGAGTCAATCGGCAGAATCGGCTATTCCTCCCACCTCTCATTGATGTCCGGGTCTCGGTTTCCGTCGAGACTCGCAGGCGGCTCCTCATCCGCCGTTGGGCATCGAAATCACCCTTAAGCACAACTAGTTCAGCCGTAAGTGGATACACCTTCCACGCGCGGTCGTCTCGCAGGAGTCCGCAGCTATGCGCGCCTCATCGTTGATGATTGTGTCAATCTGTCTTTTTCTCCAGGCATCGTCGCTTCGGGCTGCCCCTGCGGAGTTTCCGTATGAAGCAGTGGTCCAGAGTGACGGAGTCGTTGTTCGGTGTGGTCCGGGTGAACGATACGACCCCACCATGAAGCTATCAGCCGGGCAACGCGTGACTGTGCATCGTCACGATCCCGGTGGCTGGTTTGTCATCTCTCCTCCCCCCGGCAGCTTCAGCTGGATCAACGCGGATTACGTTCAGACCTCGGGCGACGGACGCGGCACTGTACAGGCCCCCGACACCGGGAATGGACTGCCCGCTCGTGTTGTCGTCTATGTCGGCAGTCAATTCTCCGACGAACATAAGGTCACCGGTCGACAACTCGCTTCCGGTGACACCGTCAAAATCATCGGAGAGAAGGTCCAGCAGACCGAGCAGGGACAGACGAAGTTCTACCAGATTGAACCTCCCCGTTTGGAAAACCGCTGGATCAAGGGAGATTTTGTATTGCCATTGTCAGAGGCGGGAAACCTGGCGCAATTCAAATCGACCGCTCCTCCGGCTCGGGAATTGATGGCTCCTCTCAATGGGGCGATCGCAGAGCCTGCATTCCCGGTGGGGACAGACTCGCCTCCTGGATTTCCCGTCGAACGCGAGCCGACCATTCTGGAACGTGAACTCACGCGTGCGGTCGACAACAACGTTGCGATCAAATCGGGGACTCCGACCGCTCAACTGGAGCGAGATCGGACCATGCTGTATCAACTCGATGACCAGATGCAGAACATGCTCTCGCAGAATCCGGGAGCATGGTCACTCGAAGCCTTGGAGCGATCATATCGTGAACTTCAGGCGTCTGCTTCCCCCGGCGTTGCCGGAATGGTTGATGCCCGTATAGAGACCCTGGCTTCGCGAAAGAAGATCAAAGCCGAATATGACGCGTTTGTGCAGGTGACGACTCAGACAGACATGCGTGATGCGGAACTGCTCTCTCTGCAGAGCATCACAACCCCAGCAATCCCGATAGAAACGGGGCCGGTCCAGTTGGGGCAGCCAATCAGTCAGGAACCGCAAACATCTCTGCCCGGACCGGACGGATTCTTCCCCCCCGAGGCAACCGCCTCTCCCGAGGTTGATCCTCAGGCGGATGTTTCCCAGCTCGATGGAGCGGGCATCATTGCCCGCATGCCGCGACCTCAACCGGGGTTGCCCGTGCATGCACTCGTCTCTCCGGAAGGCCGGCTGCTGGCATACCTCCAGGCAGAACAAGGCGTCAATCTTGATGCTCATCTGGGACAGCCGATGGGTGTCATCGGCAAGCGAACCCACGAACCGCAACTGCGATCCGACCTGATCGTGGTCAAACGACTCACCCCCGTCCAATTGGAGCCGGCTCAGGGCGGGTCATAGCCACCGGGATGAAACGGATGGCATCTGCAGATGCGCCAAATGCCACGCAGGGAGCCGCTGACAGGTCCGTATTTGCGAACAGCCTGGATGAAGTACTCGCTGCATGACGGCTCGAAGCGGCACGTCGGACCAAGAAACGGACTGATAAGACGTTGATACAGTCGTACCATTCCGATCAGCAACAGCGACGGAACCTGCCAGAGAATCTTGACTGACATGGGTCACCTCTGTTGCTCCGCTGTAGTAACGGACGAGTCGGTTTGGGGTGAGCTTAGACGCTTCCGTAACTTATGAGTTAACCGGACAAGTGACGACTGATAATCCCGCAGCCCCCCCCCCGAGGCGACGCGAGGAATCAGAATCAGATCAAGTCCTTCGCCGATGTCATGTTGTCGGAGACGGTACGCCTCGCGGAGAAGTCGTTTGATTCTTACCCGTTTCACCGCATTTCCATGTTTTTTTGAGACACTCAGACCGATGCGAGTCGTCTCGACGGGACTGAGATCAGCAAAGATCAGCAGGTGCTGATCACCGGCGCGGCACTTTCGAGAATAGACCCGGTCAAAATCTGCTGCGTGCCTGAGATGCCTGGCCTTCGGGAATGAGAAATCGTCGCTCACGATGCAGTCCCGCGATCAGGAGTTGATCCAGTGTCGTCGGATGACGGAGGGACAGCATTTTCGTCAATCAGTTCAGAGACCGGGTCATCAAGCGGCGGACGACGCATATACCACAGCTCATCATGTTTCGTGGGAGGATGCTCGACGTGACGCACAATGCGTCGAACATGAGCGCCCCAGATCATCGCAGCTCCGATCATCAACACCCCGACGATCCCTACGCCAGCAAGCAGTATAATCAGGATCGAAACGAGATTTTGCTGTCGCTGTGTGTCGACTTCTCCTCCGAAAGGGTCGGACGAATCTTCAGGAGTCGTCTCTTCAATGACGGTTTCCTGGGGATCTACTGCAGCGTCTGCCGCCTCTTGAGCGAAGGCAGAGGCTGACATGATGCAGAACGCGAGCAGACATGCAGCCATGTTGCTGATCATCAAACTTTTCATGGTTGCCTGACGGCTCACCACAATCCCTCCCGTGGAGTGAGAGGCGCTTCGATTGTCAGCTCAGCAAGCAACTCTTTCGTTCGTTCGTTCACATTCTTCGGGATGATCACTTTCGTGACAATCAGTTGATCACCGGGAGTTTTGGACTTGGGGTCGGGAAAACCTTTCCCCCTTAATCTGAGTTTTGAACCTGAGGATGTGCCGGGCGGAATCGTGACCGTCACACGTTCGTCATGAATCGTGGGCACATCAACCTTTGTCCCCAGTGTCGACTCGGAGATGGTCAGCGGAACGTCGAGAATGACGTCGTTTCCCTCGCGGCGGAAGTAGGGGTGGGGAGCCACTTCGACAGTGATCAGAAGGTCGCCTGCCGGTCCACCTCCAAATCCGGGTTGGCCCTGTTTCGCCAGGCGGATGACGGTTCCCGAACGGACTCCTGCAGGGATCTTGACATCGAGTCGCTCCGTGCTTTGGCCATGATGCAGACTGATCTCATGATTGCCCCCTCGGGCGGCGACCTGAAAGGGGATTGCGATTGATGTGGTGATGTCCTGACCGGGGTGGGCAGTTGTCTGTCCACGTCGTCTGCCGCCAAAGCCGCCAGAGAACTCACCGCCGAGAATATCCCCCAGATCAACCCCGCCTCCAAAGAGGTCACTCAGATCGATTGGCCCAGTGTTGAAGGGAGCGCCTCCCCCCTTTCCTGCGTGTTTATAGGCTGGTCCAAACTGGTCGTACTGCTTGCGTTTATCAGCGTCACCAAGAACGTCGTACGCCTCGGCCGCCTGTTTGAAACGCTCACTCGCCGCTTTGTCATCCGGCTTCACGTCCGGATGATTCTCTCGGGCGATCTTTTTGTAGGCTTTCCGGATTTCGTCAGCCGTCGCATTTCGGGAAACGCCGAGGGTCTTGTAATAGTCTTGCATGACAGGGAGGAGTCAAAGTTCGTCGATCAGGGGCATCCTGCCGCAACGATCTCTTTAGCGGCGATCAAGTGACATGATAAACCGCAGACCACAGAAAGCGTAGCCCCGAGATTGAACTCCGTTCGCCTCTATTCGTGAGCGTCGACATCTCCTTGCAAAAACCCGCCTGTTCGAGGAGTCAGTCTTGATCAACAATGCGGACCTGCGGCGTCCGCAGGCGGGCCAGTTCATCCGACAGATGACGGACTCCCGTGTCAGGATCGATCTTCAGCTGCGCTCCGTCATAGATGACGTCCAGGTTCGTCATCACCACGCGATCCCCCGGCTGTAACCCGGATTCAATCACCACGAGTGATTGCAGGGTTCTCCCTAACTCGACCGTCCGCCTCTGGACGACGGTTTGTTGAGCAGAGGGGGACGAATTCTCAATCGATGTCGTGTCTGTTGATGGCACGGCGACAAACACAGTCCCTTCGACAACCGCATCACGAGGCACAACAATGACGTCCTTCATGACCGCTCCGAGAATGCGCGCCTGAACGAAGGTGCCGGGGAGCAAGGGGACATCCTGTTCCAGGTTGTTGACCTCCGTATAGATCTTGACGGTTCGTGTGCGTTCGTCCGCCTCGGGAGCCTGTCGCACGGTATCGAGCGGATCACTGAACCAACGAGGGTCTGCCGTCTCATTCTCCGCCAACGCGACGCGGACCGGCTCACCTTTTTCACTTCGGCTGCCGACTTCCAGGTAGTCCGAGAGTTGCAAGGAAATCGGCACCTCGACCCGTGCTGGATCGGTTAGACGAACAAGGGGCGCCCCCTGCTGAGCGAATTGCCCCTGCTCGATCAGCACTTCGCTGATGACTCCGGAAAAGGGCGGATAAACTTCCGTGCGGTTCAAATTGATCGCTGCAATTTCAAGATCCGACAAATGCGTGTCACGTCGACTGAGGATCTGTTGCTTCTTAACGTCGAACAGGGCAATTTCATTTTCCAAGCGGATGACCGCGTCCTCATAGCGACGCATCTCCAGTTCAGCCCGACGCACGGCTGTGTCGGTGCCAACTCCCTGGGCTTTCAGGTTCTGGGCATTCTCAAACTCGATCTTCGCCGTCTTAAGGTTTGCCTGATCCGTTTTTAGAAGGCGCATATTGTTCTCATTCACCTGCGAGAGTTGCTTCAGCTCCACGTCATCCTGCG
>JAGQQG010000053.1 GCA_020426325.1 Planctomycetaceae bacterium
AGTGACCGTGGTCGTCCCATCCCCCATCAACACCGCATTAGTGAGATCCACCGGCAACCCGGTCGAATGATTGAACAAATTCAAAGCCGTCGGCGACCCCAACGTCACCGCCTGATCAAACGTGAACGTCAACTCCCGAATGCCCGAGTGATTCGGATTGCCTGTCCCATTGACCGATGCATTGGTCACAGCTGCTAATATGGCTTGAGTGAGGGTGACAGCTTCGCGTGCATAGGCCCACCGCTCACGGCCACCTGCATCGATGACTCTCGCAGAGAGGTAATAGCTTCCCGGCGAAACCCCTGCTGTTGGCACGTTCATGTTCACTGATGTGAGAGCCGTCGTCCCCCCCATCAAGACCGACGAAGAACCTGCCCTTGTCTCGTTGCCGTTATACGGATTCTGGTCGACATCAATGTAGAATTCCACATTCGAATCGCTATCGGTGTCCTGGAAGAAGAAACTCACCGGGATGGATTCGCCGATGTCAAAGTCGGGGTCAGGCGTGCTGATGCCAAAATCAAGCAGATTGGGCCAGTTTGCGCTCGTCCATGCGAGCGGGTCTCGCGCTCCCAGTCCACCCAGCGCCTGCGTCACACCAATGTTGGGACGGTCATTCCCGACGACATGGCTAAAGACGTAACCGATGTCGTTTCTCCCCGAAGGCAGATTCCCATCCACCGCATCATATGCAGCCGATTCGAACCAATAAGCGGCATCAGCATCAGCGACGGTTTCTCCCGATCCGCTGACCACGTCACTAAATCCTCCGATGTTGTCAGTGGTCCCGTGGTACCACAGGTGTACGTCGGCATGGGTATCAACTGACAAGAAGCCACCATAACCAACGCTTCCTCCGGAGAAATGAGCCTCATTCAACTGGACATTGAATGCGCCATCTACGTGCTCACCATCCGGGTTCAGAGCCCCACTTCCCTGTCGCCAGTAGCCGTCTGCGAACACAACGTTCTCAGGGATATCCATTGGATAGTCGGGATCAGAGGCCTCCGCTGAGGTGCGGGGGTGGGGATCCAGAAATGTGGTCTGATCAACCCAAACACCGCGTTCGCCAAATTCCAGTGCTAATGCGGTAATGAGAGAAGCCCCTCGGCTGTGACCGATCAGATGGATCGCTCCCTGTGCGATCCAGGATTGGCTGCCGAAGATCGAGGCCGCGATGATCGGTGCGACTTCGTCTGTTGAAACACCTGACTGTTGATTAAGAAGGGTTCCCGCCAGAGCACTCCAGTCAAGCCGAATCACAGTCTCTCCGGAGGCCGCAGTCAGATAGGACTCCGTCGACTCCTGCACGAGTGAAGCACCGCCACTACTCACCGTCATTTCATACTTGGCGACGTCGCTTTCCTGGAATGGTGTCTCAGCAGCAATTCGCGCAATGACCTGGTCAGCCATCGCATCCACCCATGAATCAGCGTTGGAATTGAATCCATGTGTAATCAGGGTGACCGCCGATGGGAGCGTGCGGACTTCGAGTGCTTCCAGAGCGCTCACACTCCAGACTGTGTTTCCCCGTCGGCTGAGGCCACACCGTGTTCGTCGACACTTCATGCGAGAACTTTCCGATTTTGAGAAAAGCATCAACCGCAGCCAAAATCGCCAAGTCTCGAGACTCGATCGATAACTAGCAAAGCGGGGAAACTGCGGGTGTATGTCATCGTACTGTTGTGATTGCATGGAGATGGAGTGCCAGCAATGCCAAAGTCTCGAAACTGGATCTCGATGATTTCTGTGCAGCAAGTAGCTGTTTGGATTTTCCTGCTTATTGCCTGAATCATGACAAACAGGCGAGAAGAACGCCATTCTTGAGCAGGTGTGTGATTTGCCTCCACATCAGACATGATGTCCGACTTATCAGACTGCAGCGATTGGATATTCGATCAATCTATTCAGGATCCTCTCCGGTGAGAGTCCACCTCCACATCGCAATGATGAATCGGCTGAATGAGTATCTTTCAGGATGCCACTCGTGCGTGGAGTTTGTCAGCTGCCCCTGGTAAACGATGGGGTCGTCCTGCTCCCGGTCCGAATTGCGGAGTGCCCATTGGACGATGACTTGATTCTCGTCCATGAATATCGTGTAGCCGTCGACGGTCTCCAAGGCTGACAGTGGACGCAGGTGATTGTGATTAGTGTTGAGCCAGTGATTGCCCGCAACGCGGTAGTAGTCACGCAGTGCGGTCGGAATTCGCCTGCTGCCAAGCTGGTCGTCATTTTCCGAATCCGGAATCCCGTCGGACGCCCGCAGTGGTTCCCCGAGTGTGTCGCGAAACTGAGCGATGTACCAGTCGGTAATAGACATGACCACAAACCACAATGTTGCTGACTCACACGGATTCAAAGCATCGAGTGTGTCAATTGCTCCAGAGACGAGCCATTTTTTGCTCGGCCGGAGGAACACATGGGATCTGCGATCCGCCGGGCGAACAATCCCCAATGATCATTCCCCGTCCCCACCAGCCCGACCGAAACATTGGCACGACGCTCGTCTAATCATGGAGACCTATATCAATAAACTCCATCCTTACTCCGAGGCGAGAAGTTTGAGTGCGACGTCGATGTCGGCATCATGTCCTTTGAGTGCGCCTTCTCGATCGATGTCCACTTGAACATCAGGTTTCGTTCCTTCTCCCTCAATCGCGCGACCCATAGGGGAAAAGACACGGGAAACACAGAATTGAATATTGGCACCGCTGTGAGACAGTGTGTCGACGACCACCGGTTCGCCCGTTCCTCCGTTGGTTGGACGACCAACAAAGGTCGTACGGGGGCGAGCATCACGAAGAAACGCGCACAGATTATCGGTCGAACTGAAACAGCGCTCGTTGATCAGGACGACTAACGGACCCGCAAAAGGCTGGCCCGAAAAATGAGTAAAGCCTGTCCAGTTTCGAGGCTGCTGGGGGAGTCGCGTTCCAAACGCCCTGGCGTCCATGTCGTGATATCGGGGAAGCGATCGAAGCAAAGGCGAGTCTCGTCGTTCCGTTTCGTAGTAGATGAAATCACCCGGCACGAGATGTTGAGCGACGTAGATCGACAACAGATCCAGGCCACCGCCATTGTTGCGTAAATCAAGAATGATTCCGGACGCATCCGCCGCTGCTGCGAACGATTCATCGATTTGGGACTTGGCTCCGACGAGCGCTTGATCACGTTCACTGTCGGTGGAAGCGGCCGCAAACGCCTCGCTGTTCCAATCGAACGAGGGAATGCGAATGTACGCGATCCGATCGTCTCGAACGCTGTGAGTACAAAAAACTTCAGACTTGCGAAATCGGAAATCGATGCGCTCCGGCCGGCACGGGAAGACCGCCTCGAAGACGCTCGCATCTGCCTTCTCAAATGTGAGCTTGACGCTGGGATCGCTTGACCAGTGCAGCCGATCCACGGTCAGCACCGTTTGTGCGTCGACCGTGGAAGCTGAAGTGATCGCCATGCGCGATGTGACGTATTCCTCGATCGGCGTCCCGTCGACCTGAATGAGCCGATCGCCCAACTCGACACCGGGGTTGTCGGTCAGCCAGTTCAGGCTGGAGACGATGATCCCCTCGCGGACCAGCATCAAACCAATGGGCCACGAATAGGGGAGCGGCTCTTCGATGTTTCGCAGAAGGACTTCCGAGTGTCCGTCATGTAACGACGCTGCAAATTCTCTGAGCAGCGAAGCGAACTGTTGAGGGGTCGTGTCGTCCGTGATCCGTGCAAGCAGTTGGTCACAAGTCCGTGAGACATCGACATCCTGGGTCGACTGTTTCAACTCCAGGTAGGCCCAAGACTGGAGCACCGCATCACGATACTGTCGCAGATCCTCCCGCATCTGCTCTGCGGTCAGGCCGGTACCTTGCTGAGCCGACGATGGGGACTTCACAGCTGATGGGGAGCATCCCCACAAAACACAGGTGATCAGCAGATAAAACACGCGACGTTTCAATTCTCGTCCCATTTCACGTCACGGAATATTTGCTGCCAGAAACTTTCGCAAGGCGTCAACGAGATCAGTCTTTGCCTGACCGAGTAGTTTCAACGATGGATATGAGTCATTGAAGGAGACCTGATGCATACTTAAAACGTAAAAGTCTCTCCAACTCATTTGACAGAAGTCGTCAGTACAGTCTCTACATTGCCGCAACGGGTGGCTGATTCTAGTCATCAAGAAGCGTGCCACTGCTTGTCCGGCCAGTGTACTGCGCGGATTCCGATGTTGGCACTGCTTCGGCCGTGCAAGCAGTGCCGAAGGGTCATTCCACGTCCACCTCAGCCCGACCGAAGCAGTGGCACGACTCTTGGTCTAACACGGGCATCTGGCAGGCAGTCACGTCCGAGTTCGGTGGTGAGGATCGGTCTTCGCTCGTGTGTCACGACGGTGAAGAAGTAAATTGAGCCGTGATGATATCGGAGATAGCAGCGCATGAGGCAAAGCTTTCGTTGTCCACCGAGAACGTGTTTGCTCAATGCTGGGATACACCTGTCGGCTATCCCAGCCTACGTCACTCCGTTTGATCGCATCGAAGGACAGCATGGCAGACGCTGAGGCTGCGATCTACTGACATCAGATCGACGACCAAACAGAACATCATGATCATCAGCCAGTTCTGCATGACGCTACTCGAGTTCGACAGCAGTTGTACTGCGGACATGAGAAGGACGCCCACAAACACGATCCGTTTCCTGTTGCGTTCTTTCAGCAGCCGATCAATCTCAACCTGAACCGGCGATGCGACATCTTGAGCGCCATACATGATCACCAACCTTCAATTGTAATCTGGATAAGGACCGTCACGTAGGCTGGAATAGCCGACAGGCGTATCCCAGCACTGTGATCGCTGGGTTACGCTTCGCTAACCCAGCCTACATTCTCACTTTCAATTCACTCGTTCCGTTTCACCTCCACTGCGTGCAGAGCCGTTGTGCCTTCGATTGGTTCGAGTTCGATCGTCAGCTTGTCGGTGATGCTGATGTCGGTGAACTCGTGGGTGATCGCGGCGTGGTCAGAACTGGCGGCTTCGAGGGTGAATTCTTTGAGGACTGGCTGGCCGTTGAGTTTGATGGTGAACTTGGCCGGCTCATCACGTTCTGCGAAGTGCAGGCGGATGGTGTAGGTGGCGGGGTCGTCGCCTTCGCCGAGGAGGGGGAGCGTCAGGCTCGTGAGGCCTTCGGCCCAGGAAGTGTAGACCCAGGGGGTGTCGGTGCCAGTGACAGTCGTGAACTCTTCGTTGATGTCCTTGAAGTCGCCCCCCTCTGCAAACTGTTGTTGCAGATCGAGTTTGACGTCGAGGGAGGTCTCCTTGTAGGCGGCGTAACGCGGGTAGGAGAGCCAGATGGTGCCGTCGTCGGCTTTGCGGTCGCCGGGGGCGCCGAGGTTGATCGCCATGTGCTGAACGGGCGTCTTGGCACCGACGGCACTGTAGATGGCCCAGGGACGTTCGGCTTCGCGCGGCTCCAGCACGATGGTCGAGGCGATGGAGAACTGGCAGACGCAACCGGCGGACGCTTCCGGGATCATCACGAGGCCGTTGGCCGGGATGGCGTTGATCCAGCAGCCGAGGCGGTGACCTGCGAAGTGCCGAGTGCCTGCGTCCTCTTCGAGGTCATAGAAGCCGGTGTAGCCCGAACGAAACATGAGCATGCCAGAGTCGCAGCCGGTGAGCATGCCACAGTGGTGTCCCGTCCGCATGATCGACCACGGCTCCTCTTTCCCCGTGATGGGATGAGCACGCATGCGAATGTCGCCCGTGTGCAGGTCGTACATCCACGGCTCAGCGAGGACTTGATTGTTGATGATGTTCGGCCGGTTGCGATAGTTCGCGTCCTTGGCCCACAGCTTGTAGCCGTCCTGTGAAGAGAGGGCGACGAGCCGACGTCGCTCGAACTCCCCTTTGACGAACTGGTCCCAGTAGTGACCGTTGGCGTTCGCCCCGCAGAGGATGAGCACGCCGTCGGAGTACATCAGCGTGAGTTTTCCTCCGCCGATGCCGATGTCGCTGCAGTCGGTCACATCGACCGGCTCGGCCCACACTTTCTCACCCGTCTGAATGTCGACCGCAGTCGCCATACGGACGTCTGCGGACTTCAATCGATCCTCAGCAATTTCACGCTCTTTGCCCGTCAGATTGACGAGGTGACTCTTGTCCTGATTGAGGATCTCCTGTCGCTGGTCGCTGGTGATGGAACTGTCGATGAAGTAGACCTGCTCCGGACCAATGGCGATGGTGTGATGGGAAATGGTCTTTCCGTTATACGTCCAGCGATGTTTTCCGGTTTTGAGGTCGATGGCGAAGATGCTGTCGGTGGCATCTTCGGTCGCTTTGCCTCGCCGACGGGCACGCTGCTCGATTTCCTGGCGAATTGTCGCGGTGCCGAACAGTGTGCCGTCCTGGACAGCGATGTAACCCCAGACGTGATTGCCTTGGTCTGCATCTTCCGGCAGACGGTGGACTGCGAGTGTCTCGCCCGTTGCTGCGTCGAGTTCGAAGCACTCATCACCCATGAAGTGGAAGACACGATCTTCGCTCGCAGCAAGGTTGCCGGGGTTCTGATTCTGGAAGACACCTGTGCGAAGTGCTTTCTCATTCTCATACGTCCACAAATGCATGCCGTTGTAGGCGTCGTAAGCTTTGATGGTGGTATCTCCCTGAATGATCAGCTTTCCGCCGACTGCCAGCGGACCGACTGCCCCATCGTGCCGGTTGACCATGTCCCCCGGGCCCGGGTCGCCGTACCACAGCACGCCGAGTCCGCCTTTCACGCGGGTGTCGCGACTGACGGCCGTGTTGGCCGGATTGCCGTACTGATGTGACCAGTCCCCTGCGCCGGGCAGTGCCCCGCGTGTGATCGTCAGTAGATCGTTCTCCATCTCAACATCTATCTCACTGCGATCCATGCCGGACGTGGTGGCTGCGCTTACCAGGAATCCGCGTACGCCATTTGCACTCTCGACGCCGTCTGTGGGGATGATGAGTTGTCCGCCGAGTGGTTTCAGATGTCTCAGCAGAGGGGTGACGTCAGTCTGTGCGCCGCGGACTGCAGAAAAGAGGTCGCTGACCATCAGGTTGGCGAAGTAGTTTGCGTAGGGAAGTTGTGGAGAGGTCTGTTGATGCACCGTGATGCGGTGACCGTACAGTCCTGCTGACGCCAGTGATTGTCGTGCCTTGGCGACTTTCTCAGCATCCTGTTCGACCATGTAGATCTCGAACTGACTCTGCTTGGCCAACTCGTATGCCAGCCGTCCTTCCTGTCCGTCGAAGACGAGACAGAATCCTCGTGATGTGTTCGCAGCACCCAGAATCCGCTGCGCCACGTGCTGATAGACTTCGGTCAATTCATCTTGCGGGAAGGGATTCGTGACCGGCTGCTCTCGGTTCGCGATCTCCGCCAGTTCTCCGGCGTTGGCAGATGCGAAGGCGTAAACATGTCCTGATGTTGTTCCGACGATGAGATGACCGTTGGCGGCTGCGAGGGCACTGGCTTCTCCTTCAACTTCGGCAGTCCAGACAACATCACCTGAATCGAGAGCATAAGCTGTGACGTTTCTAACGCCTCCAACAAACACGAGATCGGATGTCACCAGAAGTCCAGCGTCGGCATTGGTCTGCTGTTCCCACTGGAAGCCGACCTTGGCGATCGACTCGATCTTTGCGAGGACTTCGGTCAATTGCTCGCGGTACTGTGATTCATTCTCATCGGGACGATACAGCTTTCGCTGGAGATCGTTGACCTGACCTTCGAGTGTGTGTCGTTCGCGGCTGTTGACTGCATACTGCTCGCGGTTGGCACGGACGACTGCCTTACCTGTGGCGAAGAATACGTCGTCACCCTGGACGACCAGCTGTCTCCCCTCGAACCAGCCGAAGCCCGTGACGCCTGTCTCCTGATCGACGGCCAGGTAGTGATGCGGCCCACTCGCGTAGAGTTGTCCGTCAGCGAGCAAGGCCCGTGTGCCTCCAATGATCCCCCCTGCATCGGATCGCCAGCTGTAGGTCCGCTTGGCAAGAAACTCACCAGTTTTTCGATCGAACAGGGCGGGCATCGAACGACCGGAAGGAACGATCAACAACTCGTCCGTGGCCAGCAGATAACCTTGCGGAGAAAGGTCATTCCGTCCTGCATCAGCAGCACTAATGTTGTCCTGCTTCCAGATCAAGGAACCGTCTGCCGCATCGACAGCGTACAGGTAAACATCCTCATGCGGAAAGATGCCCGCCCCAAAGTAGGCAACGCCCTGATCGACGAGAAGCCCCGTCCGAATGGGCCACCGGGAGATCATCTCGCTTCGCGCGAGCAGCCAGTCCTCCTTCGGTCCTGCACGCAGTGACCACACGTTCTCACCCGTCGACGCGTCGAGACAGTACGCGTAGCCGTCGTCAGATCCGAAGTACACACGACCATCAGACAGCGTGGGGGCAAGGCGAATCGGTCCTCCTGTGAAGAACGTCCAGAGTTCTTTACCCGTCTGGATGTCTAAGCAGTGCAACTGGTCGTCGACCGATGAGCCGTAGTAGACCTTGCCGTCTGCAATGACCGAGTCGAAGGCGGCATCGTAGTCCATGCGGTTGCCGAGCAGCTTGCCCTCGATCACTCGCCCTTCGGCTTCTGCGAATGCCACTTCGGGTGCGTCGTTGGGTGTAATGACCCATCGCCTCTGGAGTGGAGCTTCGATGGTCTCAGCAGATGCCCCCTGTCTTTCGGGACCACCCCGATAGGTCGACCAGTCAGCAGCCGATGCCACCATGACAAGCGCAGACAGGATGCATGGGTAAGCAAAGCTTCGCAGCAGGCGAGAGAGAATCTGTTGAGACATGATCATGCACATTCCGGTTGAGGTGGTTGATCCAGATGATGAGGATACCCCACAGGTGGACGAACTCCAAGGAGCGGCTGTTGATGTTCAGAGAGTGTTAAGGCGTGAGCACGATCTTGCCTGTCAGGGTGCCCTGTTTTTGCAGCGTGTTCTCCTCCTGCAGGCGATGGGCTTTGGCCGCGTCTTTGAGTGTCAGAGTCTCACCAATCAGCGGCTTCCACTGACCGGACGTGGCCCAGCGATTGATGTCGTCAGCACACTGCCGTTGCTCGTCTGGCGACGCGTTGAACATGGCAAAGCCGATCAACCGAAGGTCGTTGACGTAAAACGGTCCGACGGGAAACTCAGGCCGCGCGTCACGACCTGCCATCAGGACGATCCGTCCCCGCTTTTTCATCAAAGGGACCGTGCGGTCGAAGGTGGGCTCCCGTTGCGTCTCCCACCAGAGATCGATCCCGCCGTTTGATTGAGTGAATGAGCGGATGTCGTCATCGAGCGTCGAGGAGTGGTAATCGAGAACGAGGTCAGCTCCGAGTGACTCGCAGAGTTTCCGCTTTTCCTCGGTCCCTGCTGTTGCGATGACTTGCGCGCCAGCCGCCTTCGCGAACTGGACGACTGCCGACCCCACACCTCCTGTGCCGCCGTTGACGAATACCACTTCATCCGGTTTCAATCCTGCATGCAGGAAGAGTCCAAGATGGGCTGTGATTCCTGTCAGTGCACCAGCAGCAGCCTGTTCGTCACTTTGCTCATCGGGTGTGGGGTAAAGCCACTGCTCGTCGACTGCTGCCAACTCAGCAAACACTCCGGGTCGACCGAAGAATCCCTGGTTGCTGCCCCAGACCCGATCTCCGGGTTGGAACCGAGTGACCGAGCTTCCCACAGCTTCGACCGTTCCTGCGAGATCACTCCCCACGACATAGGGAAATTGAATGGGCATGGCGATGATCCCCGCACGAAGGTACGTGTCGATTGGATTGACCGCGACGGCCCCGACCCTGATGAGCACCTGAGTTTCTGTCGGTTGCGGATCAGGCAAGTCCTCGTAACAAATGACGTCCGGGGCACCGGTTTCTCGAATGAAGGCTGCTTTCATGAGACTCACAAGTTGAGAGGAAGTAACGGTCGCCGCCTGTGTTATCCGGCACGGTTTGTGCTGGGCACTCGACGGCTGTGCTCAGTTCACTATACTGCAACCGCGATTGAACGTCAGGGGTCAGCCCTGACGGCATGGCCGATGGAACGGTGATTTCACGACGCAGAATTTCGATTGGATAAAACACGATGTCACAGAAGTCGATTCATGAGAAGCTGAGTGAACTCTCACAGAATCTCTGGTGGAGTTGGCAGCCTGAAGTCACCAGCATCTTTCGAGAAATCGACCCTCCCCTCTGGTCGTCACTGTCTCACAACCCTGTACTCCTGCTTCGCGAATACGATGCCGATAAACTCGAAGTCCGTGCCCGTGAAGAGGTCTTGCACTCCCGTATCAACTGGGCGTATCGACGCTGGCAGGAGTACATGGACTCGCACAACACCTGGGGTGATGTGCATGCCGGAGTGCTTGGGCATCGCCCGGCAGCGTACTTCTCAGCAGAGTTCGGGCTCCATGAGTCGCTCCGAATCTACTCCGGCGGCCTTGGAGTCCTGGCCGGTGATCATCTCAAAAGTGCCTCAGATTTGGGCATTCCTTTAGTTGGTGTGGGACTTTTTTATCACGAAGGATATTTTTCTCAGTCGGTTGATGAGACCGGCTGGCAGCAGGAAGCCTATTCAAACGTTGATCCCACAACGCTTCCACTGAAAAAGGTCATGACCGAGCAGGGGGAACCGGTCATCATCTCGGTCGAAACCCGACACGGCAGTATCTACGCATGTGTCTGGCAACTTGATGTTGGAAGAGTACCGCTGTATCTGCTGGATACGAATATCAAACAGAACTCCGAGGAAGATCGTCAGCTCACGGCACGTTTGTACGGAGGCGATCAGCGGACGCGCATCCGTCAGGAGATCATGCTTGGTATTGGAGGAGTGCGAGCTCTCGCTGCACTCGGCATCACTCCTCGAGTGATGCACATGAACGAAGGACACTCTGCATTTGCTCCTCTGGAAGTGATTCGCATGCGGATGAAGCGTGACGGCCTGTCCTTTGACGATGCATTACGAGAAACCGCCGCCAGTGGTGTGTTTACAACTCACACTCCGGTGCCTGCCGGTCATGACCGGTTTGATGGAGGGCTCATCGACGAGCATGTCGGACCACTCGCTGAGGAGCTCGGCATCTACCATGAAGGGCTCATGGGACTCGGTCGAGTAGATCCACAGAATGTGAACGAGTCATTCTGCATGACGGTACTGGCTTTCAAGACAAGCCGACGGGCCAATGCCGTTTCGAACCTGCATGGTGTCGTCAGTCGTCGGATGTGGCGGTCGCTCTGGCCGTGGCGTAGCGAAGAGGAAATCCCCATTGGCCACATCACGAATGGTGTGCACGTACCAACATGGCTTGCTTCGCAGATGCGAGTGCTTTACGACAGAGTTCTTCCCGAGAAGTGGTATCTCCGCACAGGTGAATCCCGGGTCTGGAATGGCATCGATAATCTGACGCCCGGCGAACTCTGGGAGACTCACCAGTCACTCAAGAACCGTTTGATCGTCTATGCCCGTCGACGTCTCACACACCAGGCGGAACGTTATGGCAGGACCGCGAAAGAGATCGATCAACTCCAGTCCTACCTCGATCCGCGAACGTTGACGATCGGTTTCGCCCGCCGATTTGCCCCGTACAAACGGGCTGATCTGGTCATGCGGGATCTCGACCTATTGGAGAAGCTCGTCAACGACATCGAAAAACCGGTGCAGTTCATCTTCGCCGGAAAAGCACACCCCGCGGATGACCACGGCAAAGCCATTCTGCAGAGGATCGTACGAATGACCCAGGAGCCGCATTTCAAAGGAAAAGTGGTGTTCCTGGAGGACTATGACATCAACCTTGGACGACACCTTGTCCAGGGAGTGGATGTGTGGCTCAACAATCCGCGCCGTCCACTGGAGGCGTCTGGCACCAGCGGCCAAAAAGTCGTTCTCAACGGGGGACTCAACCTGTCCATCCTCGATGGCTGGTGGGCTGAAGCCTTCGATGGGCAAAACGGCTTCGCGATCGGAACCGGACAAATCCACGCCAATCAGGAGATTCAGGATGAGCGTGACGGTGATGACCTGATTCGCGTCCTGGAGGATGAGGTCATTCCTGTGTACTACGATCGCGATCATGACGACCTGCCACAGGAATGGATTCGTCGCATGAAGCGATCGGTCCGCACGTTGGGGTGGAGGTTCAACGCGGACCGACAGGTTATGGACTATGTCCGAGAGACGTATATTCCAGCAGCCGGAAGTCTGTCCTGCGAAATGGTTGTGATGCCGTAGTGCATAGCAATCCCCCTTGCCGAATCCGGATTGCAATTTGACAATTGGGTGTAGTGAACACACACTCAATATGAATGAGCAAACTGCAATTGGTGACGGTCAGGCATTTCAATTGGTACGAAGGCTGCGCTGCGGTGCAGACGAGCAGAGTCTTATGGTGCGTGATGGCAGCGGTCTCAGTCTGCCTCGTCACTGTTGCACCTGCCTGCTCGGATGATCTGACTCTGAAACGCGTGACTGTCGCTCCGGCAGACGAACCTGAGTATGACGGGCTCACGCTCAGCGAATGGCGTGAGCTGATGAAGTCACTCGACTTTCAGTCTCCCGCTGCTGCCAAAGCCGTGCCCGGACTGTTGATGCTCCTGCAGGATTGCGACTTGCCGTGGTTTACGCGGAAACAGGCTGCGCTGACGCTGGGACGGATTGGTCAACCTGCAGAGTCCGCAGTCACTGTCTTGCGATCGCTTCTGATGTCGGACGATCCTGTGGAGCGGGAGGCAATCGCTCCCTGGGCGGCCAAAGCACTCGCTCTCTTTGGTCCACTGGCTGCTGAAGCGACACCCGAGTTGGAACTGATCCTGACCGACGTGTCTCGTCCGCAGATTGACCGGCTGTGCTGTGTGGAGGCCCTGGGACGGATTGGTGGTGCCCGGGCTGAGGCGGTCTCCGCTTTGATCAATTTCATTCAGGCTGATATCGGACATACACACGAAGCCCATGAACTTCAGTGTGCCGCTGTCGACGGGCTGGCACTTGTCGGACCGCAGGCAGCTCCCGCAGTGCCCATTCTCATCCGCCTCACAAGTGACGACTCCGAGTCACTCCGAAAAAATTCGGCAGTGGCTTTGGGAGCGATCGGTCCCCCTTCCAGCATTGCAGCTGAAGCATTGGCTGAGCTGGTCCTGTTTGACGAGTTGCCAGAGGTTCGTGAGGCCGCCGCAACTTCGCTTGCGTCCATTGGTGATCAAGGCGTTGAAGCCCTCCATCAACTTTTGACCGATCAAGACATGACTGTCCGTCGACTGGCTGCAGAGTCTCTCGGCAAAGTGATCCGTCCGAATCAGACAACGACTGACGCCCTGTTGGAGGCACTCATGGACACGGATCTTGTTGTCAGGATTGCGGCAGCGGAGTCGTTGTGGCGAACGAACAGAAAAGGAGAGCGTATCTTGTCAACGATCCTCGACGCACTAACGTCGGAGGATCGGCAGATTCGCATCCGTGCCTATCGACTCCTCCTCGACCTTGGTTCGCAAGCCGAACCTGTCATTCCCATGCTAAAACGCCTCACCCGTCATGAGCGGCGAGATGTTCGACAGACAGCAACAAAGGCTCTCGACAGACTTCTTTCTTCGCCTGCAACAGAAGATTGAAGTTTGATTGACCGTATGGTTGCGATCTCTTTTGCAGTCTCCAAATGACGATCAGCAAGACTGTATCAGCGATTGTGTAAAGCAACGTCAGAACATAGAAGATGGGGGCTCCAGCTCCCGCTGGGAAGAATGCAACCCACATGTTCGCCAACAAGTACATTGATGCAACGACCATCAAAAAAGACTGGATCAGCCTTTCAGTCGTTTTCTCCTGACGGTCAGCAGCGAGTTTCACAGCGAGTCGCATCGGCAATCGGACTGCGCTGTCACTCAGCACGCTCAGTTCCCATCGTCTCACGATGTACAGGACGAATGCATCGACCAGGAGCATGACGGGCGACAACTGCATCCAGAAGAGACTGCCGAATGCCCAGAATCCTGCCAGAAACAATGCACGTCTGCGTCGCCTCAACGCGACTCTCAACACACGGGGAGAGTCGACGACATACGCTGAGAGCACTCCCAGCGAGCGCCAGGACCAAGGGTAGTAGACGATCCGGCCTTCGTAGCGAATGATCCAGTGTTGGTGGGGTTGCTCAGACATGCAAGTTTGCGTCTGGTTGCGTTGACCAAACAACATGATAGCAGATCAATCGACGAACCGGCGCATTTCCGCACGATTTCCAAGCGAATCTCACAGTGCAATCGACCTCTTGGTTCGGTGTGAAACGTCAGGGCATTATTTTGGAGTTTGCTCGTCCTCCAACGGTAAAATGTCGTGCCCGTGTGTCATGCGGTCCAGGATCAGTACGAACAGGGCTGCAGCGATGGCGATGCCGAGCGTCAGCCAGAAGCGACCATCAATCGGGATCTCGCTGAGCGAGAGGTGTTCAAATTGCTTGAGCTTGAATTCCGGTTGGTCAGGCGTGATATCCTGCTGAAACGGCCAGATCTTCCAGAGTGAGCCGAGCATGAAGCCGCACAAGACAGCCATCGTTTGCGGTTCGTGTTTGGCCAGCAACCAGCGAAGTATCTTCGAAAAACTGATCAGCCCGATCAGGCAGCCCGCTGCAAATACCACAACGGTCAGGATATTGTCCAAGGTGATCTGGAGATGCAGCGTGTCTTTGATGATCCCGGTGATGTCGTGATACTTGCCGAGGATCAACAGGATGAACGCGCCGCTGATCCCTGGTAGAATCATCGCACAAATGCCGACGACGCCGCACAGGAAAACGTACCAGAGCGCATCCGGCGGTTGTGTGAGGGCGGGTTGTCGCACGATCCAGAAGGCCGCGGCCGCACCGGCCAATATCAAGAAAATCAGGCCGGGGGTCCACTTTTGAATCATCCGAGCCACGAGGAGACTTGAGGCGGCAATCAGCCCGAAGAACGCCGCCAGTGTGAACTGTGTGTGGTCCCTCAGCAGCCAGTGCATCACACTCCCCAGCGCGACGATTCCAGTTGCGATGCCGAATCCCAACGCCATGAGAAATCTCAGGTCGATGTGTCCTGCCGCCTCGCTCCACTGTCGGTTTCTCAGGTGTCGGATCAGCGTGGCGTCCACATGACTGATCGCGGTCACCAGCCGATTGTAGATACCCAGAATGAGGGCCACGGTCCCGCCAGAGACTCCGGGAATGATATCAGCCCCACCCATCAACAGGCCGCGGGCAGCGTGGGTCGCATCGATCCGAAATCCGGTAGGTTGGTCCGTCATGGCCGTTGGTTCGTGAGAGGACTGTCAATCAGAGTGGCAGAGTCTAGAATGCATGGAGAGGCAATTGCCAGCCACATTCCTGCTCTTCAAGGATCAAATCGCTGATGAAAGGCCCTGGTTTACGACTGGAATTGGACGTCCGCAGAGTCTGGCGCTGTGCGGAGTGTGGTGCTGAACGGAGAACGTCTGGCGATCGGACGATTGTCCCGTGCCATGTGTGCAAATCTGGGAAGCTGATGTCGCTCGTTGAGCCGCACCGTGCCCCACGTACGCTCCCCGAACCTCTCGACCTCCTGATTGAGTTACATCCGGATGATGTTGACGTCGTCGCATCGATTCCCGCTGAACCGATTCCCAATCTTGACGAATCAATGATTCAACTCGCAACGGTCGAGGAGAGCCCCCTTCCCGAGGTCGACACGTCCTCTGAGAACCCGATTGAAGACAAACGTCGTGAAGGTAAAAAGTCCCGTCGACGATCGCGGAAAAAAAACTCAAATGATCAACCAGCGAAGCCTTCCGCAACGGATGACACGTCCTCTCGGTCAGAAAGTCCATTGAAGGACACAAGTTTGACATTGGAATCGCCTTCGCCGACGGACAGCTTTGGCGAAGGACTATGAGCCTGCTCAATCGTCCGCTCCACAGTTCTTGAATTGAGACACCAGACATGCCGACGTTTGAATACTCACGCTGGGACGGCTCTGAGGAGTTCACTCCTCAGTCTGCGGATGAAATCTTCGACCAGTTCAGTCAGTACCTGATGGACTACGGAGAGGACATGCTCGACGAATTGGAGCAACTCGAAGAGACACATCCTGACGTGGTCGACATGCTGATCCGGCAGGGATACCTGGAGAAAGACCGTGAAGGGAAATTCATGGTCACTCCCAAAGGGATGCGACGTGTCGAGAACAAGGCCCTGGAGGAACTCTTCGACGTTCGCGGAAAGGATCAACTCGGACGCCACGAGACCGAGTTCCGTGGTCCCGGTCAGACGGTCCATGAGGAGTCGAAGCCGTATGAGTTTGGCGACCCGGTCAGCAATTTGAATATGCATGAGACGCTGAAGAACGCCCTCTACCGGCAACAGTCGTCTCAGTCCCGGAAGTCTCATTCCTCGCAATCACAGCCGGGAATGATCGACATTGCTGAAGAAGATCTTGTTGTTCACGACACGGAATTCCAGACTGCATGCGCAACGGTGGTTTTGCTCGACATGTCGGGAAGCATGATGCGGTACGGCAAGTTTGCGGGAGCCAAGCGAGTGGCCTTGGCATTGCAGTCACTCGTCCGCAGCCGCTATCAGGGGGACTTTCTCCAGACCGTGGGGTTCTACACCTATGCGACTCCCATGACGGAGAAGCAACTCCTGTATTCCGCTCCCAAACCGGTCAGCCTGTATGATCCGATGGTCCGGATGACGATCGACCTCGATCATCCGCCCGGTTTTGTTCCCGAGCACTTCACGAACATCCACGCGGGACTGCAACTCGCCCGGCGGATTCTCCATCAACAACCGGCTCAGAATAAGCAGATCATCGTCATCACCGACGGCGAACCGACCGCTCATGTGGAAGGACGCAACGTGATGCTGATCTATCCCCCCGCTGAGAAGACGGCCCGGATCACACTCGCCGAGGCCAAACGGTGTGCGGATGAAGGGTTGCACGTTGCCAGCTTCGCCCTGATTGAAGACTACTTCTATCTGGGACTGGTCAACTTTGTTGAGCAGATGGCGCAGGTGACTGGTGGAATCAGTGCCACCTGCAACGCTCAGGACATGGGCAACATGGTCATCAACAGCTTCGTCGGCGGTCGCAGAAAGAGGCGGACCCTGTAAGTGCTGAGTGATTGCAGTTGCCGGTCACGCCACGTTCTGCAGGGATCGGTCGACACGGCGATAAACTTGGTCGGAGGTTTCGCGTGTTGGCATCACCGGGAACGTCGGCTTCCTTTCCGATACACGTACACGCCTGATCGAAGCGGCAGTTGGCGACGTGTTTCGCCGATCCATTCGTCGGCGGCGCACTTGAGTCCAACCGAACGCCATCGCGAAGATCAGACAACAGGCAACGGAACTCGGTTCAGGAACCGCTTCGGTGTACGTTACATCCGAGAGACCACCCACCTGACCTCCTGGATTTGAACTGGCATCGTCAGTCGAGAAAAATCTGATTCGCAGCGATGTCAATTGGATCGCCCCAAAGTCGAACTCGATGTTCCCGAAAGTTTCGTCGTTATCCGCGCTCAGACCGTACCCCTCCCAACCGTGCATGTACGACTCATTGTCGACTCCATTGTAGGCACCGGTGGTGACGGAGATCCCCGCGTTATCACGAGCATTGTTGTTTCCGTTGTAGAACACTTCAACACCGTCATCCCAAGAGCCGGAGTCGATGTCGAGAAGCGTGAAGTTGACGTTGTTTACTGCAGTATCAAACGTCAGAGTCAACTCGATGTAATCAGCAGGGTCGTCGTTCTGATTGTCGAAACCAAATTCGAGGTGACGTCGAACGTCCCCCAGGCGTTGATTCCGGAACATGAAGTAGTCTGAGCCGGGATACGGTGACAGGTCAAAGGTTCCCCCGTCACTGTCAGAGTAGACTGTTGTTCCGACGGTGATGCTGACTCCATTTGAATCAGTCAAGACGTCCCCGTTGCTGACCGCTTCATTATTATGGTAGTGATCTCTCCAGATTAAATCGGCATGCGCAGCACGCGACGGAAGCAGTCCGACCAGCATCAGAACGGTGCAGGCGATGAACACGGTCCTTAGACCATGATTCCAGAGATCCTTCTCTGACAACACGTCGGTTCCCTCCGAATGTGTGTGAAATCCACACAGTGAGACGATCCATCACCAATAACATCGGGTCGCGCGATTTAATGCAGTGAGTAATCTCATGATTGAGTGAAAACCATCAGCCAATCCTGAGATGGGAATCTTGCTGGGAGATCGAGGTCGAGTAATCCACTCGTAAGGATCAGGAGAACTGGTGAGGCGGAGTCCAGCAGATTATGCAAATTAGGAATCCTGACCAGATTTGCTTCAAGTCTGATCGGATTCCAAAACCCGCGCATACACGTCTCGAATGCGACGGGTCATCGTCTGGTGACGAAACTGGTCCGTAAACCGCTCGCGGCCTGTCTTCCCCAATCGTTCCCGCAGGGCGGGGTTCTGAGCGAGTTCGCAGACAGCTGCGGTCAGTTCGTCCACGGAATCACGCGGCAGCAGATATCCCGTTTCACCGGGAATGATGACTTCTCTGGCTCCCCCCACATCGTAGGTCACGACCGGCTTACCGGAGATCAATCCTTGCGGCAACACACGTGCGAGTCCCTCCCACTGGCTGGTATGTGCGACAATGTCCATCGCGTGCACAAGTTCCGGGATCTGTGTCGGCGGGACCAGGCCAGTGAACACAAAGTGGTCTGTCAATCCGAGTGTTGCGATCTGGCGTTCAAACTGCTGACGGAGAATACCGTCACCAACAAGCAAGAACCGTGTTTCCGGATGAGCCGCCACGATCGCTGGTGCGGCTTGCAGAAGGAACTCGTGTCCTTTGAGGTGAAAGAGTCGCGCAATCTTGCCGACCACAAGGTGCTCAGGAGAGAGGCCCAATTCATGACGGACCTGCTCCGGAGAACGGGTCGGCGTCAGAAACGGATCGACCTCGAAGCCGCTGTACACGGTCGTGAAGCGGTCGGGAGTGCCAATCTGTTGAGACACATAATCAGACGTCATGGCATCTGCGACGCTGATGAAGTGAGCCGTGCGACGTGCAGCCCAGCGCTCAGCCTCAACGTATGTGCGAAAAACGGCAGGATGTTGACCGTAATGGAACGATGCCCCATGAACGGTGTGAACACAGGGGATGCCCACGCTTTTTGCGGCCGCCCGTCCAATGATGCCTGCCTTGCTGCTGTGCGTATGGACGATGTCAGGCTTCAACTCTCGCAGTAGACGTTTCAGAGACTGATACGATTTCCAATCAAGCTTTGGGTTGATGCTACGCCGTAACTCTGGAATCTCATGAATCTGAAAGCCGCCCGCAGAGGCACGCTCCATCAGACTTCCTTCGGGGCCAAGCGGAGGGCCCGTGATGAGCGCCACATCGTCAGCATGAAGGCGATGCTGGTCCTCAACCGTATGCAGCGTGTTTTCCTGCGCGCCTCCCACAATCATTCGCGTGATGACATGCGCGACCTTCATTGTGCGGCCTCACACGACTGCAGGTGCTGTGACATCTGGTCTGCACCCGCATAATCGACCCACATCAACGTGAGCCCCTGCGGTGGGGCCGTTGCACCTGCCTGTGAGCGGTCCCGGCTGTTGAGAATTCGGGTCACATCATCCGCTGTCCATCGTCCCTGAGCGACCTGCACCAGCGTGCCCACGATGGACCGAACCATGTTGTACAGAAACCCGTCAGCTGTGATCGCAATCGCTAAAACCTGATGATCATATTGCCATCCCAGAGTGATTGGTTGGCGTGTGACATCGATTTCAAAGATGGTTCGGCAGCTGTCTTCCTCGGGAGAGGACTTGGATTCGAATGCGCTGAAATCATACCTCCCGACCAGCTTCTGAGCCCCTGCGCAAAGTGCCTGTTCGTCTATCGGACCGGGAACTCGCCAGACAAGATCTCTCAACCAGGGCGGCGTCAACGCATTCGTGTCGATCAAAAATCGATACTGTTTGCGGACTGCCGAATACCGGGCGTGAAATCCATCCGGGACCTCAGACGATTCGCGGATGATCACGTCGCTGGGAAGTTCACTGTTAAGTGCTGCTGCAAAGCGGTCAGGAGGAATGGAGGCGGACGTGGAAAAGTGGGCCACCTGCCCGATCGCATGCACACCGGCATCGGTTCGACCGGCACCATGAATTCGGATCGATTCGCCGGTGAGCGTATTCAAGGCAGCCTCGATGGTTCCCTGGACGGAAGGCTGGTTGGGCTGCACTTGCCAGCCTGCGTAGTTCGTACCCTGATAAGCGATCGTGAGACGGATATTACGCAAGGAAGTCAGATTCTATTCGCTGATCGAGTGAATTCGCCGAGCTAAGACTTGGTGCGTGCAGGTTGAGGATGAGGAGCAACTTCGCCGTTACGTCCCTCGTCCCTTCGAGTGCCGGACAACTTTCGCTCAGGAATCATTTTGGAACCAACGTTGGTTGAGGCTTCTGCAAGTGACTGCCGAGGGACCTTGCGTTCAATCATTGTGCCGAGAGGTCCTGCCAGAAGCACCGGCAGAAAGACAATATCAGCCAATAACGCTGCGCCGATGAGCGCGCCCATCAACCAGCCAAAGCGGCTGATCAACAACAGATCCGCGAACGCAAGCATCGCCAGGCCAAGGCCGATGGCAGCACTCGTCTGCCACATGGCGGGCCCGCAATGGGCAAGCCCGAGGGCGATGGCATCGCGTCGGGTCATCCCTCGTCGTATTCCATCGCGGAACCAGGTCAGCAGATGCAGTGTCCCGTCGACTGCGATCCCGAGTGCGACTGACGCTGTGATCATCGTTCCAATGTCGACCGGCACTCCTGCGGCCGAGATCAAGCCAAACACCACGACGACTGGCATCAGGTTGGGCAGCATGGTGATAAAGCCCGCAATCGGATGCCGCAGCAGAATCATGATCACCAAAGCGATGACGGTGAAAGCAAGTGCAAAGCTCTCTATCAGACTTTCGACAACGGCATTCTGGGTTCGCAGGAACAACGGGACCATGCCGGTCACGACATATTTTGCACCAGGAATATCATTCAGTTCGGTCGAAATGATGCGGTTGAGATCCTCCGTCATCACGTTGTAATCCAAGTCGGTCATGAGGGCGACTTGCGCTTGTACTCTCCACAACTCACTTCCCGCAGGCATGACAACTTCTCTGTCGCCGAACTTCACGTTCAGGTTCGTTGGATTGATCGTAACGAGTCCGCCATGCTCTTCGGATCGAGCCGCGTCCAGAAACTGATCCATTCCGTGGACCGTCCGTCGATAGCGTGCCTTCGTTGCAAACGAAGCGTCATCAGAAGGAGTCTCCAATGGGGGACGGAAGTCCGACAAGGCGAGTGTTCCGCTGATGTCCGGGTAGTCCGCAATTTTTTGTTTGAGCCGACGGATCAACTCCATTCGTTCAACCGACGTGAGATTCTCTCTCGTTGTCTCGTCAAAGCTCACAATCACATCAACGGGGGCAATTCCCGCCAGATTCTCTTCCAGGAAGTTGTAATCTTGCACGATACTGGCATCCGGTTTGAAATACCGGATCACCTTCGTTTCCGTGCGAAACCAACGCAGTCCATATGCCCCGACTGCAAAGAAGATCATGCAACAGACCATGACAATCGAGGAATGTTGATATAGCCAATGTCCGAGTCGACGCCATAAAGAGTGATCTGCGTCTTCGGGAGGCGGGGCGTCTCCTCGCCACAATCGCAACATCGATGGAAACCCGAAGAGCACCACTGCGAGTGAGATCAGGCAGCCGATCGCTGAAAAGATGCCAAACTCCCGGACAGGCCGCAACACGCTTGTGAGCAGAGACGTGAGGCCGATGGCGGTCGTCACACTGGCCAGTACACAGGGCTGCCAGCCCATCTTGACGGCCGATGACACGGCCCCTTCCAACCGTTCGGCAGCCGCATGCTTCCAATAGTTGGCAATGTGAATCGCTCCTGATGCTGTGAGCACAATCAGCAGATTGGGCATCACAATCAACACCATGTTCAAACTGGTGCCTGTCGCGGGTAACAGAGAGACCGCCAGCAAAGCAACATACAGGTCTGTGATTAAGACCAAGATCGCGAGACGAAAGCTTTGCAGGACGAGAAAGGACAACCCGATGCCGACGATCGCTGATGTGAGGACGGGCGAGCGCTTGGGCAGGTTCCACCAGGGATAACTTGGATTCCATGTTGCTCCGCTCGCCATCCTGTCCAATTCACTGCGGGCGATGGGACTGCCTCCCATGCGGAGATCGGCCTCGGGGACTCCTGCAGTTTTCGCGGCCTCACGGATTGCTGCGATTGCCTGCTCAACGTGTTCTTCTCCCTCTTCATTCAATGTGATCACGACCGCCACTGGATTGCCGGCGATAAAGAAAGCCTGTTCGACCAACGCTTGATTTCCTCGTTGACCGATCGACGAACAGATATCGATCAGCTTCACGGCGGCGGGGGAAGTGGGCGTCATCCCAGGCCAGCGGATCTGAAAATCGTGCGGAGGTGAAATGTCGTACGGATCATCGACACCTGGCCCCGAAAATTCGTCCTGCTGGAAGCCCAGGTCATCCGGTCTTTCAACAGGTTTGTCGCTTTGCTGTTCCGTTTCAGGGGATAGGAAACTTAGTTCAATTCCGAGTTCATCCTGTGCACGCTTACGGATCTGCTCGACGATTTCGTTCTGCTTTCGCCTGCCTGATGAGGTCAGTCGCACTTTGAGCGGTCCGGTGCCGATGATCACGCCTTGAAGTTGTGCAACGGCTGTGTCTCGATCGACGTCATTCGCCAGCATACGTCGGATCAGATCTTTGGGAGTGTGAACATCCTGGATGTATGGCTGCTGTTGAGTTCGGACGCCTTCCTCATCAGGCGGACCGGCAAGCACGGCTGCAAATGCTTCGACCCGTGGGTCATTCAGAGTGGCTCCGTCCCAGGAAGCGAGGACACCCGATTGCTCTCCAAAAAGTGATTGAAACCACTGCAACACCTGAGAATGTGGATCATCGGCCGGTAACCAGGTTTCCACATCATTACTGACTCGCAGCCCGCCCAGCTGCCAGGCCATGAAGGGGAGCGCCAACGCCATGACCCCCAACCCCCAAAGCGACCGGCGGACTGTCCACCGGGATGGTTGATCAGAGTGGGCCGCATTGGAATCAGACTCGCTCATATGCTCCATCATGCTGCGAAAGGAAATTCTCAGAGGAGAAATGAGGATAAGTGATTCCAACTACACAAAACAGACCGGATGACGAACAAAGCGTCGATCGTCACACTAAATCGTCATGGCAGTGAAGCCACCATCCACATAGATGTTTGCGCCGTTCAGAAAGCTTCCCGCCTGATTGGAGGCCATCAAGAGGATGGCTCCAGCCAGCTCATGAGGCTCGCCAAAACGGTTGACCGGTGTATGCTTCATGATGCTCTCCACTCGGTCCGGTGTCAGGACTTTCTTGTTCTGTTCGGCGGGAAAGAATCCGGGTGAGAGGGCGTTCACACGGATGCCTTTCGTCGCCCATTCACGAGCGAGATTACGAGTCAGGCTCAACACGGCTGCTTTGCTCGTCGAATACGTGAAGACCCGTGACAATGGCAGTTCCGAGCTGACAGAAGCAATGTTGATGATCGATGCACGTGTCCCACGATCAAGCATGTCCTTCCCAAAGACCTGACAGGCAAGTCGCACACTGCGGACATTGACATTCATGATGTGCTCCCACTCCTCGTCAGTGATTTCGAGGAAGGGAGTGGCCGAGTTTGTTCCCGCACCGTTGATGAGAATATCACATTCCCGGTTGTTGACTTTAAGATGATCCACGATTCGCTGAAGGTCTTCACGGTTCGTCGAGTCCGCAGCGAAAAATTCGGCACTTCCCTCCGCCTTTGACATCCGGGAAACGGCTTCCTGTCCTCGTTCTTCGCTCCGACCCACAACGACAACGTGAGCCCCTGCACCGGCAAGAGCGTCACAGAAGGCACCGCCGAGCACACCGGTGCCGCCGATCGCGACGGCAGTCTTACCCTCCAGTCCAAACAGCTTGGTGAGATAATTCTGGGCAGCCTTGGTACTCATGCGGTTGATGTTTCAATGTGAAAGGAATGTGTTCAGTGAATCACCCAGCTTGGGGGATTCGGGGAATCCCGTCAACTCATGGTGGAGACACCATTTGCATCAGAGGCTTGAGAACTTGATGACCAGGACGACGATCCCATTGGGGGAATTCCTCTCTGTCTTTCTACACGTCCAGCCCGACCAGTCGCATCAGTTCGATTGCGTTACTCTTCTCGACGACTCCCTGCCGCAGTTGATAGTTGAAAGTCATTTCCCCGTTTTTCAGTTGGTCTGCGAAGTGCACATTCACAGCTCCGGGGAGTGAATCGGCGATCTCAGTCAGGGCGAGATCGTGAGTGGTGACGAGTCCGATGGCGCCACGAGCAATAAGATTTCGGATCACTGCTTCGGCACCAATGCGGCGGTCATGAGAATTCGTCCCCTGCAGGATTTCGTCTAGCAGGAAAAGCAACGGACGGTCTCCCTCAGCAAGGTCGACGACTCGCTTGATTCGTTTGAGAACAGCAAAGAACAATGACCTGCCTTCCTGTAACGAATCGCTGATGCGCATTGCGGTGCCGAGTTGAAAGGTGGACAACTCCAAACTCTTTGCCCGCACGGGAGCACCAGCAAGCCCCAGCACCAGATTGGTGCCGATCGTGCGTAGCAACGTACTCTTGCCGGACATGTTCGACCCACTCACCAGCAGTAGACGAGTGTCGTCGTCGAGTGAGACGTCATTGCACACACATTCGGCTTCCGCCAGCAGAGGATGGCCGATTTCGGTCGCGTGAAAGACCAGTCGGTCTTCCACAATTGCGGGGAATGGCTGGGATGCATGCTCGAAGGCATAACGGCTCAGCGACACGAGTGCTTCAAACTCTGCAACCGCTGAACACCATTGCGGGATATGACTCCCCACCAACTCACGCCAGCGCTCAATTGAATGCACCAGATGCAGAGGCAAGCACAGGATGACTGCCAGCGGAGCAAAAAATTGGTTGCGCAACGAGTTGTTGAGATAGTCGATCCGAGTTTTGAGCAGTCGGATCGTCCGCGAAGGCGGGAGTCCCTCCACCTTGAGTCGACTCACAAGCTCGTGCAGGTATGGGGACTCAAACCGCTGACGCTCCATGACGTCCAGTACGTGTCCCAGGATCGAGAGGCCCTGACCGGCCTTATCGACACTAAGGAGCACCGACATGATCAGGCGGCGGTGTACCGCCAGGAAGACAGTCTGAGAGATGAGTGAGATGAGAAGGATCGAAGACATCGTCCCCAAGAACCACCAGCAGAGAAACAGAGTGATGCTTGTTCCCGAGATCAGCAGGGCGAACAGTCTGACGGCCGGACGTAGTGTTTGGGGTGGAATGCTGACCCATTCCAACAGAGCATTTTGGTCCAGATCATTGTGCACCTCGGCATCGAGCAGAGCCAGTCGTTCACGTAGTTCGATATTTGAACGCAGCTCTTGCACAGCCTGTTGGCGGCGAAGGATCGTTTCCCGGTCAGCTGCGAGTTGTAACCACTTCGCAAGTTCATCCTCACCCAAACGCGTGCGAGCAGAGCAAACCAGCTGAAACAGCGAAGCCTGGCCGAAGATGTCGAGATCATCGGTATAGACGTGGTTGGGATCTCGGTAACGATCACCCGGAGTTCCAGAGCCCGGCCATCGACCACGGATACGATCGAGCCCCTCCTGATAATAGTTCACTCGTCGCTTAGCCTGTCGCAGAGCAATGATCACACGACTGTGCACAATGACCGCCGCGATGAAGATCCCTGTGACCGGGATCACCCACCAGGTTGAGATCGTTCCGCGGAATCCCATCCAGAGCAGAACAGCACCAGCGAGGAAGAGAATACCTCGCGCTGTTGAAAAGCGGGCATCTCTGGCTGCGAGCAACCGTACCTCATCCTCCGCGTTGGAACGACGACGGATGTACTCCCCTCGTGGGGTGTCGGGATGGTGAGATGCAACATCAGGCATCCGACGATTGTATCGAGCACCCTGCAGATTCCCACTGGCGGGCGCATGGGAATCGCCCGGTTCCACAGGAGAACCGGGCGATCATGCCTCGCCGACAGTTTCACTCGACCACACTCAGATGCCGGGAATCTCCAGGCTGTCCTCGTGGGCAATTTTGCGGAGCTTTTTGAGGGCTCGCGATTCGAGCTGGCGGATTCGCTCCTTCGTGACGCCGAACTTCTCACCGACCTGCTCCAAAGTCTTGGGCTCGGTGCCTTGCACGAGTCCGTAGCGGTGAAGGATGATGGCCCGTTCCCGATCTTCGAGTTGATCCAGAATGCTCATGATCACTCCATGCTGCTTCTGGTTGTTCATCTCTTCCTCGAAGGGGTTCCCCCGCTTGTCGGATTTCTGCTGGAACACCTCCTCGTTGCCCGTCCTGTACCGTTCGAGCACTTTGTACTCCTGCGGAATTGAGCGAGCGTAGTTCTTCATGATCGCCCAAGTGGCGTACGTGGAGAACTTATTTCCCTTCGTGTAATCGAATTTCTCGATTGCTCGAATCAAGGACATATTTCCGTCGCTGACCATCTCGAAGAAGTTCGACGAAGGCTTGATGTGCCGTTTGGCGATCGACACGACCAGACGAAGGTTGCTGCGGATGAGGAAGTTCTTAACCTCCATCGATTTCGTGAGGAACTCTTCGAGTTGGTCCATGTCCTTCGAACGGGGATGTTTCGAATCGATCTTCTCGCGGAGTTTGGACGCTCGGAATCGGAGATAGTTCATCTTCCGGAAGTAGTACTGTTCCTGTTCCCGCGTGAGCAGTGGAATTGCGTACAGGCTCGCCAGGTAGGGGGGAAGCCCCGGTGGCGGCTTGATCCGCGATTGCTTCTTCTCCGATTCCGGTGCCGGTGCGAGGATCTTTCGATCGGCATTCGGCTCACGAAATTCCGGGCTGTCCATGAAGTCGACCGGCTCACCCAGAAGAAGTTCCGCACGCACCTCGGAGACGATCCGATAAATGCTGTTCTTGGTGCGGCAATACTCTTCTGCCAGCTTGCCGACAGAGACCCCCCGACGATGACGACGGTAGATCTCCTTCTTCTTCTCCTGAGTTAGAGGACTCTTGGCATTGGGGAAGATAGCGGATTCCGGATGCTCATCATCGTAGTTCTTCAGCGTGTAACGGATCGTTTCCTGCGACCGTCCGAACTTTCGTGAAAGACGGCGACTGATTTCAGACGGACAACCGCCAGTGCGGGCCAGTCGACGAGCCCAGCGGAGGATGTCCTCGCGTTCCTCGTCTCCCAGTTGCGTGAACTTGCGACCACGCTCGACTTCCTCCCCGTGTCCATTCAGGAATCGTTTGACGGACGAATCCAGAAAGCCCACACGAGTGCGATTGCCGAACTTGAACCTTCGGCTCACGAGGCCACGCTTTCTCCACCGGTCAACGGTTTTGGTCGAGACGTTAAACTTCTCACTGAGGTCGTCGACCGTGAGAACCGGCTCACCCGCACGTTCAACGGGAATGTTCGCGCTGCCGGAGAGGTCATCTACGAATTGACGCAGGTCATGAATCGCATCGTGACCATCGATCAAGAGATCAGGATACAACTCGGACCGGAAGCTGGTGATTTTCTCACAGATGTCCCTGTAATGGTATGTGCGGTCCGGATCGAGATCGTGAAGCAACCGCTCGGCCTGATCCATCTGTTCCAGACGAACATCAACAGGTGCGTACTTCACCTGCTGATCCTTCAACTGCTTCATCGCTGGGTTACGGTATTTTGACATGGCACTCCTCCCACGATCGGGTCACGCATCGTCTTGCTGCGGGATTCCGTTGAATTCTCCTAGACTGCTTCTTGTGCTGTCTGAATGAATGTGAAAAAGAGCTTTTCAAAGCTGCTAGTACTGTTACGCGATAATTGACGCAAAAGTTTGTGAGAAAGTTCGCATGCGAAGGATTTTTCTTGTAATTTCTTCCGAAAGTTCGAGAAGCTCGACACATCATGAGTTGCAAGGCATTGTCATTCAATGGGATATGGACTCCGGCCCCCTTGTGGACCACTTCGTGCAAATCTCTCAATCTGCCAAGCTTTGCACGTAGGATGGCGCGCAATCCACCTGCACAGATTTACTCACCGTGCAAAGTCGGTCGAGTTAACGGTTGATCGCCGTGTATCGGACCAAAGGATATTCACTCTGCAAAGCTGATGCCGAAGCAGGGGAGGGGCGGGGTTTGACGGCCACTTTGAGATACCCCCCAATGGCGACGATCGTTCCAGTGATCAGAATCAAAACCCCCAGCCATCGAGAAGAGTTCTCGCGAAGCTGTTCGAACTTGGGAGATCTCCCCGCAAGAACTGATGCCAGGAAAAAAGCGGCAAAGGCCAGCAGAATCTTTGCCCCCATCAATCCGTGGTAGAGGCCATCCCCCTTGTGAGCAGGCCTGGCCACTTTGAGATAGTTGTAGAAACCGCTGACCAGCAACACGAGGATGCCGGCCATCACAAACTTTCGCCAGCGTCCCATGATCCGTTCACGCAGCGCATTGTGCTCACTTTCCTGCAGTCCCTCTGCGGCTGGCATCAGGACAAAGCGGGTGAAGACAACTCCTCCGATGAGCACAATGGTCGCACCAATGTGTGCCCAGCGGGAAAGCACATCCACCACCGTCAATCCGTTCATCTCATATCACCTTGATTACTCTGGAATTCCCTGAGATCGAGCATGACTCAGGCGAAATATTCAATTGAATTGCGGAACAGCCGGAGCCCATCACCATCTCCCGTGAGACGTCTTCGCGTCCATTGGGGATGTTGGGTCGCGTCAATGAATCGTTCCGGATGGGGCATGAGCCCCAGAATGCGGCCAGTTCTGTCACTTAGGCCCGCGATATTTGCGATCGAGCCGTTGGGGTTGGACGGATAAGGGAGCGTCTCGAATGAATCAGTTCCGGCCTTGGATTCATCTCTTTCGGCGTATTTGAGAGCAATCTGGCCCGTCTCCTGCCAACGGTCGATCACATCGGGATGACTGACAGCAATCCGACCTTCAGCGTGTGCGATCGGCAGTTCGATGCTCTCGATCCCTTTCAGGAAGACGTTATTCGTTGAAGGGATGACGAGGTTCACCCAGCGGGCCGTGTAGTGACCGTTGTTATTCCAAGTGAGCGTCGCTTCGGCATGTGCTAAGTCACTCAGTTGTCCGGCTTCAGACGAGCCAGGGAGAATGCCTGATTTCATCAACACCTGAAATCCGTTGCAGATACCGAGTGCCAGTTTGTCGGACTGCAGGAACTCTCCGATCGCATCCGCCAAATGACCACGCAGTTGACTTCCAAAAACAACTCCGGCCCCAATGTCATCGCCGTAGCTGAATCCTCCAGGGATGCAGAGGATCTGAAACTGCTGCAACATTTGAGGTGTTTCCAGCAGTCGGAAGAGATGAACACGTTCCGGCAGCCCTCCCGCACGCTCGAAGGCGAAAGCAGTCTCAATATCGCAGTTGGTTCCGGGTGCCCGGAGAACACAGATTCGGGGGGAGGACATTCCCTAGCCTACATGCATCTTGGAAACGAACAGCCTTGTCATCTTCCTCAAGTTGCATCCCTGCATGCCCGAGGCGATCTTAGATTTTAGGGAAGTCAACGTCGACTCGCGAGGAAGTGAGTCTCCTGAATCCGCCAAACGGGTTGAATGCATTGGCAATCGTTCATAAGTCGCATCGAGAAAATGCTTTACGGGGCAATGGAATTATGGCGACCTACACCACCGAGATGTCCCACTCCCTCAAAACGTGTCTTTGGTCGGCAGAAACTGCCTGTTAGAATCCCCGCCCCATCTGATCCGATTCTCTGTTCTGATTCACAGAATCGGGCCACGAGACCGCAAGTATGCATTTCAACATTCGACATCTCGTTTTCGCCGCGATGACGCTGACGATGACCGGTTGTTTGAATCCGGCCTTCTACCGATTGCCGTCGTTCTGGACCAGTTCCGCAGATGTCGAGAGACGTGAATACCAGTACCACGATCCGTTTCCCGACGATCAGTCAGGTCCAAGTACCGGTGTGCGGCCCAGGAACTACAACGAGCAGCGACCGCTCCCCGTGCGTATCCGTGAAAAATATGATGGCTCACGTGTCCGACCACAGTTGGGGCCCGGTGTGCCCGCTCCTGTCGGACCACCAGCGGGCAGCCAGTACCCGCAGGTTGTTCCCTTTTAGCG
Source organism: Planctomycetaceae bacterium (assembly GCA_020426325.1). Lineage (GTDB taxonomy): Bacteria > Planctomycetota > Planctomycetia > Planctomycetales > Planctomycetaceae > JAHBXU01. The sequence continues at coordinate 30,269 of JAGQQG010000053.1, forward strand.
TACTCCATTCTAAGCTGAGTTGAATCGGGAGGGACTTTCCCAATCTGGATTCACTCAGGAACCATCGTGATGCGTCTAAGGACCGTCATCTCTGCGCTCTGTTTGATCAGCCTCACGACTCAGCGTCCGGTCGCTGCACAGACAGGGGATGCGGGACCTCCGACGGGAGGCTCACGTGATAGCCGTGAGCTGATCACTTCCAGAACCGAACAGGGGATTACAAACGGATTGCGATGGCTTGCCGACCAGCAGCACGCCGATGGGGCGTTTGGTTCGGTCTTTGCCTACGACGGCAACGTCGGAGTCGTAGGTCTGTGCGGAATGGCCTTTCTCGCCTCCGGAAGCACTGCGGAAGGTGGTCCCTATGCGGAAACCGTTCGCAGGACGGTCGATTACGTGCTTTCCTGCGAGCAGCCCAGCGGATTCCTGTCAGAAAATGACAGTGCCGAACGGTATCACGGTCCGATGTACGGTCACGGCTTTGCGATGCTGTTTCTCGCTGAGGTTTATGGCACTACGGAACGTGTCGATGTGGGAGAGCCCCTTCGACGGGCAGTCCGGTTGACGATCGACACTCAGAACGAGCAGGGAGGATGGCGATACAACCCGCAACCCGAGGTGGCTGATATCTCAGTGACTGTATGCCAGATGATGGCGCTGCGGGCTGCACGGAACGCGGGGATCTCGGTGCCGAAAGAAACCATTGATCGCGGAGTCGATTACATCCGGCGCAGCCAGAACAACGACGGCGGGTTCAAGTATCAGTTACTGCGGAGTGCAGAGAGCAAGTTCCCGCGTTCAGCGGCCGGGATGGTCGGGCTGTACACAGCCGGAATCCATGAAGGGGATGTCATTGATCGTGGCCTGGAGTATTTGATGCAGTATCGTCCATCCGGCGGTGTGACTCGCAATCTGCAGCATTACCATTACGGTCATTATTATGCCGTACAGGCCGCATGGCATGCCGGAGGAGATTTCTGGGAGGAGTGGTATCCTGCGATCCGTGACGAACTGCTGGATCATCAGAGCCCGCGCGGTGGTTGGCCCGATCACTGGATCGGTCCGGAGTATGCCACTGCCATGTCTTTGCTTGTGCTTCAGACTCCGAACAATCTTCTGCCAATCTTTGAACGATGAGTCATGGAGGAACTCAATGTCCGTGAGTGAGATGAGGTCAAGTCTTCTCGTGGGAATGACCTCAGTCGCAACCAGTTTTGCACTCATGAGTGAGGCATCGATCATTGCGGATGACGCAGGCGAAGCGGAACGGAGTCGTCCGGCACCAATGACGGTGTCCGTCCGCCTCATTGATGGATCGCGCAGTACGGGAACACTGTCGTCTTTGGATGAGCAGTCGATAGGCGTGGTTTCATCGCAAGGAGATGAAATAACCTGGCCCGTGAGCCAAGTCATGTGGATAGAACGTGAGGATGGCGAGCGAGGAGAATCAGAGTCACCGCCGCTCGTCCTGCTGACGAACGATGACGTCCTTTGTGGAGATGTCACAGCTGTTGAGGAAGATCAACTCACTCTTTCCTTGTCAGGCGCTGACCCGCCGACTTCCCTGTCGATTCCCATGGAGTTTGTTCGCAGCATTGTCTTTCGAGAGCCTCCGGATCCGATCAACCGAATGAGGATTCAACGCCTCTGGGCGCTGCTGAAAACCAACAAGGATCGTTTGATTTCCACCGATTACACGCACGTTGATGGAGAGTTGGTGGGACTCAGTGAACAGAATGTTCAACTGAAGACATCGCTCGCGACCATCTCCACTCCACTTGAACAACTGTTTGCAGTCATCCTCAACAATGAGTTGAGTAGTCAACCCGAGGTCGAAGGGCCGTATGTGATCACCACTCTGTTGAATGGGTCCCGTGTCACCTGGGACTCGGCTGAACTCACAGAGAGTGGAGAATTCTCGGGTACAACTGTCTGGGGGGAGTCGTCAACGTTTCCCCCGGAACAGCTGGTTCAAATGCAGTTTCTGGGTGACCGAGTGATTGCGGTCGCGGAATTGACGCCCAGCGAATACGTCTTCACTCCGTACCTGACAGAGCAGCATCCTCTCATTCGTAACCGGAATGTTCGAGGAGGGCCGCTCCGGATGCGTGGGATATTGTCTGCCACCGGGCTGGGGATGCACAGTAAAAGTGCTGTGTCTTTCGACCTTACAGGCGACTCCTATCAGCTGTTTCGTGCAGATATCGGGGTGGATGACATCACTGAGGGAGGAGGCAACGTCGTCTTCTCGATTGAGGTCGATGGAGCGTCAGTCTACCGATCATCAGCCCTGACAGGAAAAAGCCCCGTCGAGCGAGTTGAGTCAATCAACCTCGTCGGGGCGAAATCGCTGAAACTTATTGTCGACTTTGGCGAATTTGCCAACATCAGCGACGTAGCCGACTGGGGCAACGCCCTGCTCGTCAGGTCGAAAGACTGAATGGCCTGTCGTTATGCGGATGGTGGAAGCGGAACCGGGCGATGACCGCTTTCGAGCGTCTCCAGCACGGTGTCCTGCATCACGGCTGTGTCATTGGCAGCGTCGTCGATGCGCCGACGATGTACGATGAATTCCACGTTCGACAGTCGGACACGGTCTCCGTCCCTCAGAGCGTAGTCGCGATTGTCGATCCGCTTGCCGTTGACGTAAGTCCCGTTGGTACTGTTCATGTCGCGGATGAACAGGCGAATGCCAACCTGCACGAATTCTGCATGCAGCCCAGAGACTTGTAATGAGGACATGACGTAATCGGCAGACTGTCTACGGCCCAGTCGAAAACGAACTTTGTTGATATCGATCGTCTCGATGGCGTCACCACGTCCGGGTGTCACCAGAAGTTGCCAGGAAACAGGGAGAGTTTGAGCTGCAACGACATCGTGAGAAATGACAGCGCTCATAAGAGACCTCCGAAGATTAAGGCAGGAAACTGCCTGACGAGAAGTGAAAGGTCGCGCTGGCCCGTCTCGTCACCGGTGAGGCCACGAGAGCAATACGTATCAAACCGTATCTTGTGAATTTCGGGGATGTCTTCAGAATTCCTGATTTTGCCGCGACAATTCGATCCGATTGTGACGGTCTTATGAGTTGGGAGAGGGAGATTTGCAGCAGCTCAGCGTGAACTGTGTGTCCCAGCTTTGACCAGAATAATGCTGCCAGAACAGTCGTCGCAATTGTCACGAATCTCCGGACGCGTACGAGGGGCACGTGAGCGATCGACAGGGGCATGTCGACCGCGATCACTGTGGTTCCATTCAAGCGTCCAATGGCATCGATTCGATGTGTTGTGATGACAGCTCTCCGTTTGGCGAATGACACGTTTCATCGCCTGACAAACGCATCAGACCCCTCATCAGGTCTCATTAACAGAATCGGTGAGCGTGTTCCAATCGGCAAAGTTGAACATGGCGAGCCAGGGCAGGACAACAATGACTCAGGAGGACTTCTTCGGGTTCCTCAGCCGTCCGTTTCAGGCCGCTCCTCAAGAGGGGCAGTTTGTGCCTCTGGAACCCATGAACAACGCAATCGAGCAACTCGTCGCGGCGGCCCGTAAGGGAGATGGCATCGGCGTCCTGACAGCTATGGCCGGAGCTGGAAAGACGGTCGTCTGCTACGAATTGAAGTCACGCTTGATTGATGAATTCGTGACGGTGCTCCTTCCCAGTTGTACATACCCGACACGCAGGTCCTTGTTGCAAGCCATCCTGTTCCAACTCGACGAAGACTTTTACGGTCTCACCGAACAGGAAGCACGGCTGAGATTGCTAAGCGTTGCACAAGCTTCCTTGTCGAACCGAGCGGGCATATTGCTCATCGTCGATGAAGCACATCAGCTGAGTCCGCGCCTGCTGGAGGAACTCCGCTGCCTGACAAACCATGTCGAAGACGGTCAGCCGCTCCTCCGAATCATTCTGAGTGGTCAACTCGCACTCGAGGAGCGACTGACACTCCCCGAACTCCAGGCTCTCAATTATCGCATCACTTGCCATACGACTCTGGAACCGCTGACCATCCACGAATCAGCAGCGTTCATTGACGGACGATTGTCGAACATGGGCCAGCAGGCGAAGAATCTGTTCACACAAGAATCGCTCGAGATCATCTGTCGAGTCAGCGATGGCAGTCCCCGATGCCTGAATCAGATCACGGACGCGTGCCTCACCTATGCGGCAGAAACCGAAACCATCCCTGTCACAGACAGCGTCGTGCGAACCGTCCTGCAGACGCTCAAGCAACTTCCACTGCAGTGGAACGAGTCCGTCTGCGACCAAGTGCTGATGGCGGGCAGTCGTGATTTTTTCAACGAGCACTCTGCAGATGAAGAAATGGATGACGCTTCATTGAGTGAGAATGAAGCTGACCAGGGAGCAATTGACGAGGTCTGCTCTCATTCGGATGCCGACTTCGCAGGCAGTCACGACGATCCCCTCTCTGATCCGGACTGGATGCTGAATGTCACCTCGATTGAAGTCGGAGCAGATCAGCCTCAATCAACGAAGACTGATCAGCTGGAGTGTCAATCAGCCAGGATTAGAGATGAAGGAACTTTGGAGCAACAACCGGAAACTCAGCAGTCTCATGTGATCGAAATTGGTAGTGCGCATGATGCTTTGATCGCTGTAGATGAACAATCAGATTCGACTTATGTGGAAATTGATCGAAAAGCAATGAATTCACACATCGAGCTCCAGGAACTCACCGTTGATGACCCTTACGCGGCTCTTGATCGTCACTGCGAACGGCAGACGCAGGCGAGTTTGCGTGACGATCCATCCCTCATCGTTAACTGGAATCAGTGTGGCGCTCCGACAACAGAAAACGCCATTCACGAGCAGGCGAATGGCATTGCTGCCAATCCCGGGCACACCGTCGACGACCAGATCAGTCAGGCGATCGCCGAGTTCGAATCCCTGCCGACCAGTTCCCGCATCGGTCGGATGATCAAAGCCCTCTCAGATGTCGTGGCGAATGAACTCTCACGCGATCTGGGTCAACCGACGGGTCGTTCTCATTTCGGCCGCATCGTGCGTGAATCCGACACGGGAGATGCTTCAACAATTTCCGAAGTCCAGACCTCATCAGGAAGCGTCAGCGAAACCGCCAAGTGGCGTGCGACGCCTGACCCGATGGCGTTTGACATCATCGAGCCTGAATCCCATGAGGAAGCACAAGCAGTTGAATCAGCTGCCGAGAAAGCGGACCTGGAAATTCTCCCCTGGGAGCACAGCGTCCGGACCGCCGATGAAGTCCAACCGGCTGATCACTCGGAACGGATGGAAGAAGCAGAGAGTGTCACAACTCACGTGGATGATGCTCACCCCCCTGTGGAGCGGCCGTATGCCCGTCTGTTTTCACGTGTTCGCAGGAAGCGAACCTCGGCTTGACCCAAGCGTGGCTTGACTTCATCGGCAGAGACTGACAAAAAGGGGAATCAGTCCGCCCTGCGGACGGTCGATTAGCCAGCCTGCGGCGCTCTCAGGATGGAGCACATTGCATCGAAGAACGTAAGGGAACTCGATCGTTCTTCAGTGACGATAGACAGAAGGGTTGGCAGAGATGTCTCGGATTGTGAAGATACAGCGTTCTCAGGGGCGGCTTTCTGAGCAGACCAGGCCCATGTCTGCGACTGAGGCGGCCGTCCTGGAAGCCCCGCACCGATTCACCCCAGCAGAAACCGCAGCATTGCAGCGAGGAGTCAACTGTTCGATGTATCGAGTCATGGGAGCCCATCCCGAACGGCGAGACGGAGTCGACGGCACACATTTCGCCGTCTGGGCTCCCAACGCCTCAGAAGTCAGTGTCATCTGTGATCGGAATGGATGGCAACACAACGGCTTTTATCTGTACGGCAGCAACGAAGGGATCTGGACCGGCTTCTATCCCGAGGTGAAGGTCGGTGAGACGTACAAGTACAGCCTGAAGACACGGTCCGGTGACATCATCCAAAAGACCGACCCGTATGGTTTTCGTTTTGAGCATCCGCCCAAGACGGCCTCCATCGTCTGCGATCTCTCGGGTTTGCAATGGCATGACGACAAGTGGATGAACCGACGCGCCGAGACCGACTGGAGCGAACGACCAGTCTCTATCTACGAGGTTCATCTCGGTTCATGGAAGCGGCCCTGGGACAACCGCCCGTATCACACTTACGAAGAATTGGCGCAGGCACTGTGCGAATACTGCCATGAGATGGGCTTCACGCATCTACAGTTGATGCCCATCACTGAATATCCGTTTGACGGTTCATGGGGGTATCAGTCGACGGGCTACTTCGCGCCGACAAGTCGCTACGGCACTCCGCAGGATTTCCAGAAATTCGTGGACTATTGTCACCAGGAGGGAGTCGGCATCCTCATCGACTGGGTGCCGGCGCACTTCCCGACAGATGCTCACGGTCTCGGCAAGTTCGACGGGACCTCATGTTATGAGCACGATGACCCGCGTCAGGGGTTTCACCCCGACTGGAACACGTACATCTTTAACTATGGACGAAATGAGGTCCGTAACTTCCTGCTTTCGTCCGCCCGATTCTGGTGCGACATCTATCACATCGACGGCATCCGGGTGGATGCTGTCGCTTCGATGCTCTATCTCGACTACTCCCGTGAGCATGGCCAATGGGTGCCCAACCGGTACGGCGGCCGGGAGAATCTCGAAGCGATCCAGTTCCTCAAGGACCTCAACTCGTCGCTGCATGCAGAGTTCCCGGGCATCCTGACAATTGCTGAGGAGTCGACCGCCTGGGGAGGCGTGTCACGTCCGGTTTACGACGGTGGTCTTGGTTTCAGCATGAAGTGGGACATGGGATGGATGAACGATTCGCTGCGGTACATCCGACGCAATCCGATCTATCGCAAGCATCACCAGAACGAGCTGTCCTTCCGGATGATCTATGCGTTTACCGAGAACTTTGTGCTTCCGCTCTCGCATGACGAAGTCGTGCATGGCAAGGGATCGCTCATCGATCAGATGCCGGGAGACGACTGGCAAAAGTTTGCCAACCTGCGTGTCCTCTACGGATACCAGTACACGACTCCGGGCAAGCCGCTGCTCTTCATGGGGGGCGAATTCGCTCAGTGGAGAGAGTGGAACCACGACAGCCAACTCGACTGGGAACTCGCTCAGTACGACCGGCACGACGGAATCCGACGATACATCGGCGACCTCAATCGCGTAACCCGTGAAACGCCCGCACTTCACGAACTGGACTTCAAACCGGAAGGCTTCAGTTGGGTGCAGGCGGACGACTGGCAGAACAGCATCTTCGCCTTCTGTCGGCATGGGAAGGACGACGATCTCGTGGTCGTGGTGCTGAACTTCACTCCTCAGTCTCGCGAGAACTACAAAGTTGGTGTGCCACGCGCGGGAGGGTATCGGGAGATTCTTAACAGTGATGCGACCATCTACGGAGGTGCGAACATCGGCAACGCGGGTCTCGTCGAGACCACTCCCGTGAAGATGCACGGACATCCGCAGAGCCTGGAACTCACGATTCCCCCGCTGGCGGTTATTGTCCTGCAGGCAGAGTGACCGAGGCTGACCCGCACGATCGTCACAACCCGATCGAAGTCCAGCATCACATCCCGTCTTTCCGACATCACCCTCAAGTGATTGAGGCCGTGCTCATCATTCGGCCGATTCCTGTGTGGCCAAAGCGGCTCTCACGTCGATGCAGATATTGGGAGGGTATTGATTTGCTCGGGACGGATGCCCGCATAGGGTCGAGTGCGGGGAGACGCCGTCGGTGCATCGCGATCAGAAAATCGGATTGTCCCTCGCCGTGCTGTTGATCGGCTTCGCGGGGGCATTCTGTTTTCGACATGAGCCCGTGGCACATCTGCAATCGATTGCTCTCGACCACGCTGACGAGATTGATCTGCGGATCGAACACCTCCCGATTCGAGCCTACACCGAGAAAGAGGGGGTCTCCCTCCCCGGGGCGAGTTCGATCAAGGAACGGGACGTGGCAGTTGAGGGCTCCCTGTCCGATATCCTGATGGCTCCCCTTCCCCTAGCTGCTGAAGACCTGGACCACATCGATTTGTTCGCTGGACCACCTGAGCCGCTGCGAGTTTACAGCCCTCCGCCGCCGCTTGTCAGACGTCGCACGATCTCGCCGCCAGCCGTTCAGATTCCTCAACCGTCGGGGCATTCGTCGAAACCGCCTCCGCTCGCCTCGCCAACCCCATCCGCTGATCAACGGGCCGCAAATGTCGAGAATTTAGAGTTGGACAGAGACTCTGCGCCGATGGAGTCAGCCCCTGCGATGACAACCTACGTCGTTCAACCGGGTGACACCCTCAGCGGGATCGCTCAGCGATACCTCGGCAGTATGGTCCGCTACCAAGAATTGTTTGAAGCGAACCGCGACGTCCTTGCCAATCCGAATTCACTTCGGGCGGGTGTTGTTCTGCGTATTCCAGCAGATACATCCCACGACGACTCACACTGATCAGAAGATTGTGTAAATGAAGGGGGTTGCCCCGGTGGCGCTCAGTGCAATCAGAATGCCAATCAGGGCCAGCACAACCACAATCGGGACCATCCACCAGGCTTTGTTCTCGATGATGAACATCCACAACTCGCTCGCCAGAGACAACTGCTGTTCGTCAGCCATCTCCTGAAACTGGTTTGGTGACGAATTGGCGGTTGAGTTTTCGATTTCACTCACAGTGGAGTCCTTACGATTCTGTCTCGGCTTATGACTGCCGGAAATAACTGGCTGGATCACGGGCAGGAGGCTTCGCTTGCCAGTACGACTTTGTCTCCCGATTCAGCTTCAATTGTAATGCGTCACGCCTCCTCAGTCGAAAGAACAATCCGATCGGCAGGAAAACCGTCAGAAAAATCAGCAACAGTGCCGCTTCACCCATGACGATCCCGATCGGTGCGGTAAGCAGCGACAGTCCGACAAACAACGGTTTGACGAACTTCGGACGCGTCAGTGCCGTGACGGCGATCGCTCCACTGACCACCGCGATCCAGCCCAGCGTTGTTCGCTCTGCTCCCCACCACCAGCCAAGCAGCGGGAGGACGAACAAGCACACGACTCCAAATTGACGCAGCTGTCGATCGGTCGGATCTCTGTTGATTTCAATAAGTGGCATCGATCGTTGTCCGTCAGTCCAGTTGAAAGTCAGCCAGATAGGCCTCACGCTCTGCCTCAGTCAATTGCACCGGCTGTTGCTCCTTCAGCAGAATCTGTCGGCCCAACACAAGCACATCCATGTCCGTGTTGAGAAAACAACGGTACGCATCTTCCGGTGTGCAAACGATTGGCTCACTTCGCACGTTCAAGCTGGTGTTGATCAACACAGGGCAACCCGACTTCTCGTAAAACCGAGACATCAGTTGATGGAGCAATGGATTGCGTTCTTCATCAACGGTTTGCACGCGAGCCGAGTTGTCGACGTGTGTAATGGCAGGCACGGTTGAACGAGCGTAATGAAGCCTCGCCAAGCCACTCGCCCGATCATAGTGCTCGCCCAGCTTATACAACTTGTCAGCCGCAACCGGTGCAACGAGAAGCATGTACGGACTGTCCTCACTTGGCCGCATCTCGAAGTAATCGCTGACATGGTCCTTGAGAACAATCGGTGCGAACGGGCGAAACGACTCCCGGAACTTGATCTTCAGATTCATGACCGACTGCATCTTCTGACTGCGGGCGTCACCAAGGATGCTACGATCGCCGAGTGCCCGGGGACCAAACTCCATCCGTCCCTGAAACCATCCAATGACCTTCTCCTCCGCGATCAGGTCTCCTACTCGATCACACACTTCTTCGTCTGACTCACAAGTCTCGTAGACGGCCTTCCGGTCCTTGAGCACTTGTTGAATTTTCGCTTCATCAAACATCGGGCCGAGTAGCGAACCGCGCTGAGTATCTCGACCGGAAGGAGTTCGCGGGTAATCAAGGAGTTGATGCCAGATGAACAGGGCCGTTCCTAATGCCCCCCCTGCATCGCCAGCTGCCGGTTGAATCCAGAGATTCTCGAACGGCCCTTCCCGCAGGACGCGGCCATTAGCCACGCAGTTGAGGGCCACACCCCCAGCCAGGACGAGATTCTTCATCCCCGTTTTGTGGTGGGCATGCCGTGCCATCCGCAGCATGACCTCTTCCGTCACAGCCTGCACCGAGGCTGCCAGGTCCATCTCACGTTGGGTGATCTCACTCTCCGGTTTTCGAGGCGGCCCCTCGAACAACTCGTGAAAGGCGGCTGATGTCATCGTCAGTCCCTGACAGTAGTTGAAGTACCGCATATCCATGCGGAATGAACCATCATCTTTGATATCAATCAGGTGATCGAGAATACGCTCCTTGTAAACAGGCTCTCCATACGGAGCGAGGCCCATCAGCTTGTACTCGCCGCTGTTCACACGAAAGCCGCAATAGTACGTGAAGGCCGAATACAGCAGGCCCAGCGAATGCGGGAAGCGAATTTCCTCCGCGAGTTCGATGCGATTGCCCCGCCCCACCCCCAGACAGGTTGTCGACCATTCGCCGACACCGTCCAGCGTGAGAATGGCCGCTTCGTCGAATGGTGACGGGAAGAAGGCACTCGCTGCGTGCGACTCATGATGATCGGTGAAGACAATCCGCCGTCGGTACTTTCCCCCCAGTCCTCGACGGATTTCTTTCGGCAGATGGAGTTTCTGCTTGAGCCACACCGGCAGCGCCTGACGAAACGACAGATAACCCGCCGGCACATAGGCCAGGTAGGTCTGCAACAGGCGTTCAAACTTCACCAGCGGTTTCTCGTAAAAGCCGACGTAGTCCAACTGATCGGGAGAGAGCCCCGCCTCACTCAGGCAATAGTCGACCGCCTGCTGAGGAAACGAGTCATCGTGCTTCTTCCGCGTGAACCGTTCTTCCTGAGCAGCCGCAACGATCTCACCATCAACGACCAACGCAGCCGCTGAGTCATGATAAAACGCCGAGATGCCGAGGATACTTGTCATGAAAGCCGTTCAGCGACACAGATACAAGCAGCTGAATCACAGCTAGTCCGAACTCTCCAGAGATGACCGTGTCTGGGGACAATGATTTTTCAGTTGAGATTGAATGGCAGCCGATCTTCGGTGGATGCCAACTGTATCGAAACCCGAATCCCCCCGCCATCTGCTGAAGCATCCGTGAGGGCGAAGCTCCTGGTGAGCCGTAAGTGCAATCGCCAACCCTCTGTTGAAACGGGACCACGGAAATCTTCACCCGCAAGCGACGGGCTGCGACAAGTCGCGACTCGGCAGGAGCCTCGCCCTCCCAGGAATTGAGATTGTCTGGATGGACAACCCTTTTGCCCTGTTGAGGTCTTGCGGGGCTGCCGGTAAAACGGGGACAGGGATCGAAACCAACTTCTGGCTTCTTTTCACCCATTCATCTCCACTGAGACGAGTCCATTGTGAAATCACAAACCGAGTACCTGACATTCAACATCCCGGCGCGGATGGACTTTCTGAACATCACCCCGGACGTCGAACGCATTGTCCGCGAAAGCGGCGTTCAGGAAGGCATCTGTCTCGTCAATGCCATGCACATTACAGCGAGTGTGTTCATCAACGATGACGAATCCGGCCTGCAAACGGACTACAAGAAGTGGCTCGAAGGACTGGCCCCTTTCGACGCTTCGCCCCAGCGATACGCCCACAACCGCACCGGCGAGGACAACGCCGACGCCCACATGAAGCGGCAGATCATGGGTCGGGAAGTCGTCGTCGCCATCACCAACGGCAAACTGGACTTCGGCCCCTGGGAACAAATCTTCTACGGCGAATTCGACGGCCGCAGGCCCAAACGGGTGCTGGTGAAGGTGATCGGGGAGTAGGCATCAAACCAATCAGCACAATCCACGACCACGCATCGTACTCCACTCCACTACGGGTCGGGCGCGGATTTAACGGACCAGCTGGCCGAATAAGGTATCAAAAACGAGGTTCTACCGGTGCGATAGTATGATTGATGCTGATCACTTGGGGACGCTCCTGTTACCTTTCGGTTTCAACATCGCGTACATTGAATCCGATGTCACAACAGTGGTCTACATCCGTCGAAATGAACTCGGGATCTTTGAAAGGCTTGTTGTCCTAAGAGGGACGAAAAGGTCTAAACCGCCTGTAGAGATCATTTCTGCTGGTGTTGAGTGCTCGATTGTCCCTGGCCGTACAGCCTTAAAGGGATTGTGCATCCAGAAGCATCTCATGGTTCTCAGCGAAGAACAACAAGGATGGTCAGAGATCCGGACGGACGACCAAGTTCGACACTGGCAATCAGCCTTTGTGGCGATCGCTCCAGAAGCCGTCAGAGAATACGCAAGCGAAGTTGGACCAGAACTACTCGATAAGACAGCCGCAGCCCGAATTGCGGTGAGCAAGTACCTGAGGAAACTGACTCCCCTCTCAGCTGAATCGATCAACGCAGAAAACGTTCATGGCGTTCTGGAGAAACTTTTCCCAGATGCCACAGAAGAGCACATCGAGAGCATGAACAAGGTCATGAAATATCCGATGATCATGATCGAAGATGGAAAATCGCTCTATGAAACGGTGGTCTTGGCAATCGTCAGATTCTGTGATGAGGTTGAGTCGCAGAGGAATTGGTTGGATATGCATCCAATCGCGGGACGTGATCGCGAGCTCATGGTAAGGATTCAACTCATGGCGAGCCTATTGGCACCAGAGGTAGGTTGGCCGCTACGAAACGGCTTCGTTCTCTGAACGGAGCAGGGAAAAGCGAAGTAACGACTGTCTCGGAATGCAAATTTTCTGAATGAGTTACTCAAGGGGAGGCTGAATAAGAGAAGAGCCAGTTCAGCAGGGTGCGTGGCCGTTGATTGACGGTGAAATTGAATCTCGTGATCCACAACTCTCAACGTTGGACTCTGAACCTCCTTGGAACGCACCACCGCAATCATCTCTATCCGTAACGGGCCTTTCTGCGGTAGGATATACTCAAGCTCATCAGCGGTGAATGATCACCGGGCAGCAAGGGAGTGCCGGGTGCCATGGAACGCCGTTAACCCTTTATTGTG
>JAGQQG010000054.1 GCA_020426325.1 Planctomycetaceae bacterium
GCTGCGATGTCACGTTCGACGAAAGTTCGATCACGGTCACAGGAGGGCCGCTTCAGGGGATCGATGTCGACATGAACGCAATCAGCGACACGGCTCAGACGCTCGCTGCCGTCGCTCCCTATGCCAATGGTCCAACACGGATTCGCAACGTAACTCACATGCGACACAAGGAGACGGACCGCGTGCATGCGGTCGTGACCGAGTTGCGTAAACTCGGACTTCATGTCGAAGAGTTTGAGGACGGCATGTCGATCACGCCCGGAGCGATGCAGCCAGCGACGATCGCCACGTATGATGATCATCGAATGGCGATGAGCTTTGCCCTCATTGGCCTCAAGCAACCCGGCGTGAGTATCGAGGACCCGCAGTGTACCTCCAAGACGTATCCGCGATTCTTTGATGATCTGCGATCACTGTGCGAGGGGTGTGCATGACATCGCCTCGCGGACGTCGATCCCCTTCAAAGCAGACTCAATCTCAAAGTCGACGGCCACGCACAGCCCGTCATCTCGCGTATGAGGCTGTGGCTGCCTGGCGGGACCGTGGAGTGTATGCCGGTCTTGTGATTGATGACATTTGTCGTGAACATGAAATCACACGTTCCGACCGGGCAATGGCGATGGAGATCACTTATGGCGTGATACGTCGGCAGGCGACACTTGATGCCGTGATTTCTGCCTTCGTCGATCGGCCTCGCAGCCACGTCGAAAACGGGCTCTGGACACTTCTACAGATTGGTGCTTATCAAGTCCTGATGATGGATGGTGTGCCCGCACACGCAGCAGTCGGGGAGACCGTGCAGGTGGCGAAGAGTCTGAGACGACCGGAGTGGACCGGACTATTGAACGGTGTACTTCGTAAACTGTCGAAATCCGTCCGGGATGCTGACGTGGTTAACATGTCTGCTGATCGAGTCCCCATTGACGCCACACGGTCAAAGCAACTGGACCGATGTGTGTTCCCTGATCCGTCATCGTCAACCATCGAACACCTCGCCAAGGCATACAGCTATCCCCGGTGGCTCGTCCGAGACTGGAGCGAACGACTGGGGACGGATGAGACAGTCCGCCTCTGTCACTGGTTCAATTCACCACCGTTGATAACAATCCGCGTCAATCTGCCGAGGCAATCGCCGGAAGTTGTACGAGAAGTCTTGAAAGCATCGGGAGTCGAGGTCGCACCGGGAGAATGGCAGGAGTCGTTGAGACTGATGAACTCCGCTCGAATTGGCGAACTGCCCGGCTTTGCTGAAGGCTGGTTCTCTGTTCAGGATGAATCCGCCATGTCAGCAGGACATCTTCTGGATCCGCAGCCTGGCGATCACATTCTTGACCTGTGTGCTGCCCCCGGGGGAAAGACAACTCATCTTGCCGAGTTGATGAGGGATGAAGGTGAGATCGTGGCTCTCGACACGGACGAAGTCAGGCTGTCTCGCATTGCAGAGAATGCCTCGCGACTGGGGCTGTCGTCGATTCGTTGTCAGCAGATCTCCCCAGACGGACATGACATTCCGCCGGGGCCATTTGACCGCGTCCTTGTGGACGTGCCCTGTTCCAACACGGGGGTTCTCGGGAAACGCCCGGAGGCGCGATGGCGGATCACCCCGGAGGACATTACAGAGTTGTCAGCCCTGCAACGCCGCCTTCTGCAACAGGCGCTGGATCGTGTCAAGCCGGGAGGGGGCGTCGTCTACTCCACCTGCAGTATCGATCCTCGTGAGAACCAGCAGGTTGTCTCCACGGTTCTTGGCCAGTATGAGGATGTGGAACTCATGAAAGAGATTGAGCATCAACCTGGACAACCGAGTGACGGCGGTTATCAGGCGTTGCTTCGTCGAGCAAACGTCTGAAGGACCGCAAAATATCTGAACCGTTGAGAACTCGCTCCCAGTCGGTCTACACTAGGGTCAGGGCAATTCCTTGCTGAATCCCTCGTCAACCACACGAATCACCGACCTACAGACCGAACAACGAGTTGGAGGACATGATGCGGATGTTTCGACTGTCATGGAGTCTCGTCATGGCAGGGATGGTTTTGATGACCTGCCCGTCATGGGTGTTGGCCGATGAGATCTTTCCCGATGAACATCTGCGCGATGTGATCAAGGCAATTCTCAAGCAGAAGCAGATCGACAAGCCCGAGATCGCAGAGGAAGACCTCAAAACAATCTTCTTCCTCAAGGCGGAAGGCAAGGAGATTCAGGACCTGGCCGGATTGGAGAAGTGCACAAATCTGGCGCAGGTCGAGTTGTCGGGAAACAAAATCGAGAACCTGCAACCACTGGCGAACCTGAAGAACATCCAGTTCCTCGATATTGCGGAGAACCGGGTCCACGATCTGGCACCAGTCAGTACACTGGTCAAACTGCAATACCTGCAACTGGAGAACAACTTCATCGAGAGCCTTGCCGGTCTGGAGACGCTGGAAAACCTGCGATCATTGTACCTCAGTGGAAATAAGATCTCAGATCTGCAGCCCCTGTCCCAACTCGGCAAATTGCGATCGTTATATCTGGATGACAACAAGGTTCGCGATCTTTCGCCGTTGAGTGAGCTGAAGTGGCTGTCGACAATTGGGCTGAGAGCCAACGCCGTCACCGATCTCTCGCCGCTGAAGAATTTGACCGAATTGAGGTTCACGTTTCTGGAAGGGAATCCGTTGACGGATCTGGGACCGCTTGTGCAGATGGCGATCGCTGATGTGGAAGGTGAACAACGCTTTGCACCGTACTGGAATCTCTATCTCGATGTCGATTCCTTGAGTGATTCGGCCAAGCAACAAGTGGAGGAACTCAAGGAACTCGGTGTTCGCATCAACCGCAAGGATTGATTGCAAAGGCTCCCATCCTCTGGGGCAGTCGCCCGGTTTGAGGCTGTCATGCAATCGCTTTTGGTGGATGTCCCGGATCTCCATCAGGAATTGAGTCAATTACTCAGGCTGATTCCACCAGGCAGAGTCTCGACTTACGGCAAACTCGCACGTGCATTAGGAGACGCAGGTGCAGCCCGGTGGGTTGGCGAGGCGCTCGTCGATCATCCCCACGACGAGACCTGTTGTTGCCATCGAGTGGTGCGAGTCGATGGTGATGTCGGTCTGTACATCTCGCGGGATTCGCAAGAAAAGATCGATCGGTTGAAACGAGAAGGAGTGATCGTTGAGAACGGTCGCGTACGTCTCGCTGAAGGATTCTTCGATGATTTCGACTCTCCAGCCCCGTTGGCCGCGCTGCGTCAGCTTCAGGAGAATCTTCATCCCAGTGTCGAACCACTGAAGCATGTGCCAACCACGGTCGCAGGCGTTGATGTCTCGTATGTTTCGCCGCACGAAGCCGTTGCCGGTTATGTTCTGTTGGACTTGGCTACTTTGGAACAACTCTGGTCGACGACGGTTGTCTGTCCGGTGAGGTTTCCGTACATCACGGGATACCTCTCGTTCAGGGAGTTACCGATGTATGCTGCCCTGTTCGAGAAGGTCCGTGAGGCGGATCGTATTGCAGATGTGTTGTTCGTCGATGGGAACGGCATCCTGCATCCGCGTCGGGCCGGCAGTGCGAGTTGCGTCGGGATCATCTCCGGCGTCCCGACAATCGGCGTTGGCAAGAAACTCTTGTTGGGACAAGTGGACCTGCATGACATTCCCTCCGCAGCCCCTCGAGAAATTGTGCATAAAGGGGAAGTGCTGGGATATGCCATGACAGCGGGAAAGAGTAATCGCCCTTTCTTCGTTTCTCCCGGACACCTGACGAGTCTCGACGATTCCAAACAGCTGACGCAGCAGGTCTTGGGGAAAACACGTCTGCCACTGCCGATCATGCTCGCAGACCGACTCAGCCGTGACATTGCAAAAGAGCAAAAGTCATGACATCGAAATGAACTCTCAGACGCTTTGGTC
Source organism: Planctomycetaceae bacterium (assembly GCA_020426325.1). Lineage (GTDB taxonomy): Bacteria > Planctomycetota > Planctomycetia > Planctomycetales > Planctomycetaceae > JAHBXU01. Next base: position 3,892 of record JAGQQG010000054.1, read on the forward strand.
GATCGAGTAACTCGCTTCATTCGGTGATTCGCGAGCGATTCACCGATTCGATGTGATCGCGTATAGAGAATCCCCTTTCGATGCTGGACGGAGCAGCCCAGACCGTTATGATCGGTGATGTGAGGTCATGCACGAGGAGTTGTGCGACCTGCTTTCGTCCCACGCTCACGAATGGATGACTGGCTGATGGCCGAAATGTACCACGAGTGCGGAGTTGCCGCGATTTATCAGCTGCCTGGAGAAACCTCCGGCCGACTGTCTCCGCCGCAGGGAAACTCTGCCGTTTCGCGGTTGATGCCTCGACTCCTGTTGGATATCCAGAACCGGGGCCAACTTGCAGCCGGACTGACCTCGTTTCGCCCGGACAGAAATCAGCTGATCGACACGCACAAAGACGTCGGCTCGGTTTCAGAGGTCTTTCGCCTCAGTCATCCGGCTGCTGCTGATGAGTTGATGTACCGCTACGAAGGACCGGCGGCCATAGGACATACGCGGTATGCGACCTGTGGCAAGGATGATCGCAGTTACGCTCAGCCTTTCGAGCGACATCATATCGAGAAGCGCAAATGGTTCTCGTTCGCCTTCAACGGGCAACTGGCCAACTATCCTCAACTGCGGGATGAGATTCTCTCTCAGAATGACTTCCATCTGGCTCGTGAGACTGACACTGAGATTCTCATGCATCTCATCAGTCAGGAAATTTCACGACAGGATCAGGGGAGCGACCTGCTGCTCATGTTGCAGCGTCTGAGCCGTAAACTCGATGGTGCCTACAACATTGTGTTTCTCAACGCCTTGGGAGACATGTTTGTCGCACGTGATCCGCTCGGCATTCATCCCCTGTGCTATGCCTTCGAAGACGGACTGTTTGCTGCAGCGAGTGAGAGCGTGGCGTTGGCTAATCTGGGGTTCCGCGAGGAAGAGATCATCAGTCTGAAGCCGGGTCATGCTGCGATCATTCAAAATGGAACGTTTTCTGTGCTCCCCTTTGCGGAAACGCAACGTCGTGCACATTGCTTCTTCGAGTGGATCTACTTCGCCAATGTTGCCAGCACGTTGGATGATCGGAGTGTCTATCTCTCCCGAAAGGCTCTGGGAGAGGAATTGGCAGCTCAGGAAACGATCGATATCGATGAAGACACGATTGTCATCCCCGTTCCCGACACGGCCAAAGCGGCAGCCGATGCGATGGCTTATGCTCTCAAAGTGCCCTGCCTCGAAGGGTTGATGCGGAATCGCTATGTCGGTCGTACTTTCATCGAGAGTACCAACCGGGCTGACAAGGCTCGCATGAAGTACACGCCTCTGCCCGAAGTCCTGCGTGGGAAACGGGTCATCGTGGTTGAAGACACCATTGTCCGGTCCACCACGATGAAGGCACTGGTCTCACAACTCCGGGAACGTGGCGGTGCACGAGAGGTGCATGTCCGCGTTGCCTGTCCTCCCATCATTGGCCCGTGCTTCTATGGGATCGACATGTCGAGCGTATCAGAGCTGTTTGCTCCAAAGTTTATGTCCCAAGCTGAGTTGACAGCCGAGGACGAGGCAAAAATGGCGGAAGCTCTTGATGCTGACACCCTTCGTTATCTGCCGCTGGATGCCATTCCCCGTTGCGTGGGCCTACCAAGCAGTTCTCTTTGCCAGGCATGCATCAACGGCAGCTATCCGACAGCAGCCGGACAGAAACTGTGCGAACTCGCCGTTCACGCGGATGAAGAGGGACTCCGCGAATCCCGGATGATCGATGTCGCTGCGTTCACACACGTCCGCACATGACGCTCAACGCATCAGCGACAACATCCGTTCAGCGGCGGAGTGTCCAAACATCATTACTGGTCGATGGCTCGAACGAAGTGTCGTCGAGTGGTTGCAGAAGTGGGATCACTTCTGAGTCCCCATTGGAATCGGGAATCTCGTCGAGAGCTTTCTCGACTTCCTCCTCATTCAACTGACCGTCCAGTTCGTTCAGCACACCCCGGTCAATGTCTTCCGTCTCGGTCGGTACGGGCCTGTCGTTATTCCACGGGCAATTCATGCCGACGTAGGCAGCAGCCGAAGTGTCGACGATGTGTGGAAGCGGCTTCCGGCTGTCACATCGGCAGTGACACAACCAGTGGTTGAAGCCGCATTGGCACCAGTCGGGACGACCGATCCGAGTCAGATCAAGCCCCGGGTGGTAGAAAACATCGAGATGATGCTCATGGTCAGCAATGCAATCGACTGCACTTGCATAGTGATTCGTGAAAGGACAGCACTGGCAGCCAGTGAGCCCGCAGACCAGCAGTAAGGCCAACACGAGGTGTTGCCAATGGCTCTGCATTTCCCCTCTCCGATCAACGATGCGAGGGAGTCGATCCCTGAGAGAAAAGTGGCCCCCCCGACCACACGACTCCGCTAATCGTCATCGACTGAACGACCGACAAGTCTTGATCGATCTCGACGGAATTCGTCTCTGTATCGACCATGAAGTGCAGTTTTATCCTCACAGATTGCCACGTTACGTGGCTGAAAATCAACATCAGCAGTTCAGATGAGTTCTTAAGGGTAATGGAGGGGCACTGGCCTCGGAAGCCGTGTTGCGAACGGGAATCATCAGGATGTCGACGATCTCACGTTGATCTGGGGCAGCACCCAGCTCGTCGGAATCTTCAAGATCCTGGATCATCCGCCCCACAGTGTGGCCTAATGTTAAGCACGACGGTGATTCATTCAGCACTCTCCAAGTGCAATCAAACGTAGACATTCATTCAAGAAACTTCACCAGAACTCGATTCTCTGCACAGCGTATCTGTAAGAAACACTTTTGAGGCGCACCATGAATCCGTCGACGTCATCTCCCACTCAGATCTTTCAGATCGACTTGTCGAAAGATGCGATCGTCTGTGCCATCCAGTCAATCCGAGGCACCCACGATGAAATCGATCCTCGATCTGTCGAGATCGAAGATTCCAAGACTCATGCTGACCGGAGATGTAATCGGCGGGTCCAGCTCCAGATCCCTGTGACCTTCACGTCCGTCGAAGAGGTAGACGGTCGAGATGATCTGGTCGAGATCTGTGGTCCCGTGCAGATCGCCGTCACTCGGGATATTTCAACCCAGGGGTTGGGAATCGTTCACGATATGTCATTGTTGACGGATCTTGCTCTGATCCAGTTCGACATCCCGGGGGAATCGCCGATCACCATGCTGTTTGAGGTGCGCTGGACCGCACGAAAGACTCGCTATTCGTACGTGTCTGGAGGACGCTTGTCAGGGGTCGTGATCTCGGAATCATCCCACGACGAGTGATGTTTGCTGACGCTGGCTGAGCGACTCAGTCCGGTCTCGAGAAAATTCTGTCTCCTCTTTGAAGAAGTGGTTGCCCGCTGATCTGCCGTTGCAGCCCGTTGCTGCGAATCGTCAATCACAGAGGGTGTGCGTCTCGAGTCTCATGATCGTCCAGACAGGCACGCCACGGACTGCTTGTGTTTCTGGCAGCGTTGCTGATTTTCGGATTCGCTTCGCTACAATGTCTCTGCTCTCTTTCACGGAGGGCCTTCCGGCAGTTTGTTGATTGTGCTTGTCCTCAGTGACGTTATGCTGAGCTAATGTCAATGAGACGATTGTCACCGTCGAGGTGACACAGATCCGCAGGCAGATGCGGGAGCCCATCATGGTCGAACAGTCTGCAATGCCAACCGACAATCAACAACTCCAGGATCTTGTCCGATCGCTGCGGAGCGAGCTTGATGCCGCTCGTTTGAAGGCCGATTCTGTCCGGCGAGAAAAGAAATGGGCTGATCGACAGTTGCGGGTTTTGGAAGCCGCCTACGACTCGCTGGTTCAGAATCTTCCTGTCGGGTTGATCCGCAAGGACCTCAATGGAGTGTTCGAGTTTGTTAATCGACCGGTTTGTAAAGAGTTTGGCTCAACACTCGAAGAGGTCGTGGGAAAAACAGACTACGATTTCTTTCCGAATGAGCTGGCAGAGAAGTATCGCGCTGACGATCAGGCTGTCATCAGTTCGCGAGAGGTCTTTGAAGACATCGAATCACATCGGACTCCCGAGGGCGATTGGCGGTACGTGCACGTCATCAAAGCTCCGGTGATTGACTCCGAAGGCGAGGTGATTGGCGTTCAGTTGATCTTCTGGGATGAGACCGACCGAAAGCGGGCCGAAGAAGAACTGAAATCAAGCGAAGCCCGAAAGCGTGCGATCTTCGAAACCTCACTCGACTGTTTGATCATTTCCGATGAAAGCGGTCAGATCGTCGAATTCAACCGGGCTGCCGAGCAGACTCTGGGCTACCATCGAACTGATGCGCTCGGGAAAAACATGATCGAGTTGCTTTTTGCCGGCGCTTCACATGGCGTCGTGAGCCAGTTGAGCCTCTTCGGTGAAGAGGGCACACTGCTCGGCAAGCGACTCGAAGTTCCGCTGGTTCGTCGGGACGGTGAACAGTTCATTGCGGAAATGGCAATGCAACCGATTCCTCTCGAAGGGACCGTGCACTATGCGACGGTGCTGCATGATATCACCAATCGCAAGCGGAACGAGGCAGCACTGAAAAAAGCCAAGGAAGCCGCAGAAGCTGCCAGTCGAGCGAAGAGTGCGTTTCTCGCGAACATGAGTCACGAGATTCGTACCCCCATGAACGCCATCCTGGGAATGACAAGTCTGGTTCTCGATACAGAACTGCAACCGGACCAGCGGGAAAACTTGTTGATTGTGCAGGATTCGACGGAATCACTGCTTTCACTGATCAATGACATCCTGGACTTTTCAAAGATTGAGGCAGGGCGACTCGATCTCCACCCAGCGACGTTTTCGCTCAGGGACCGCATCGGCGATACGATGAAGTCGCTGGGTAATCGCGCCCACGACAAGGGGCTGGAACTGGCCTGTCACATTTCGTCAGATGTCCCTGATAGGCTGATCGGTGACGTGGGACGTCTTCGGCAGGTGATCATCAATTTGATCGGGAATGCGATCAAGTTTACGGATGTGGGAGAAGTCGTCCTCGATATCGCCCTTGAGTCACGCGATCAGGACGTGGCAACCCTCCAGTTCACAGTGAGCGACACAGGGATTGGAATTCCTGCTGATCGTCAGGATGGGATCTTTGAGGTGTTCGAACAGGTCGATTCTTCAACGACCCGCCGTTTTGGGGGCACCGGACTAGGGCTGGCGATCTCCACCCGCCTCGTGCAACTCATGGGGGGGAGGATTTGGGTTGAAAGTCAGGTTGGGACGGGAAGTACTTTCCGCTTCACTGCTCGACTGGGCGTCGCCGAACAGTTGTTGGGCAAGCCAGAAGAGCAAGCCTCAGAATCACTCCGCGAACTCTCTGTCCTACTCGTCGATGACAACTCAACAAACCTCCGAATCCTGCAGGAGATGCTCAAGAACTGGGGAATGCAGGTCGCGGTTGCCGGCAATGCCCAGGATGCACTGAGAATCGTTAGGGACTCTGAAGCGACCGATCATCAGATTCAATTGCTGCTGACGGATGCTCACATGCCGCACGCGGACGGCTTCTGGCTGACCGAACAGGTTCGCCAAGAATCGTCACTCAGTCACTTGAAGGTGATGATTCTGACGTCCGGGGATGCCGCTGGGGATTTTGACCGTTCGAAAGAATTGCAGGTTTCTCGATTCATGACAAAGCCGGTCAAACAATCCGAACTCCTTGATGCGATCGGAGCAGCGTTTGGTATTTCCGCATTGCTGCGGGAAAGCGAGAGAGCGGAAGAAAGGCCGGTCATCCATGTGCGAGGGCTCAAAATTCTTCTGGCGGAGGACAGCCTGGCCAATCAAAAACTCGCCTTGGGTCTCTTGGCCAAACACGACCATCATGTGACAGTTGCTGCTGACGGAGTTGCCGCACTCGACCACTGGAAATCTCAACACTTCGATCTGATCCTGATGGATGTGCAGATGCCCCATATGGACGGTCTCGAGGCAACGCGTCTGATTCGCAAGCGGGAAGAAGCCAGCAGGCGACACATCCCCATCATTGCCATGACGGCTCATGCAATGCGGGGAGATCAGGAACTGTGTCTGGACTCAGGGATGGATGCCTATGTTGCCAAGCCTATTCGTCCTCATGACCTTTTCACCGCCATCGATCGTTTTGCAGATGAGATTCTGCTGAACCGTCCTACTCCTCCTCCCCCAAGTGAACCTGCCATGACGACCACGAAGGAAATCGACTGGGCCTCTGCACTGGAGGTCGTTCAACAGGACAAGGATCTGTTGAAAGAAGTGGTCGATGCCGTTCTGGAGGAGGTTCCGCAACTGATGTCCACGCTCCACCAAGCGATCAAAGCACAGGACACCCAGACTGTTCAACGAATGGCACACACCGTGAAAGGCAACATGCGGACGTTCCAAACTCAAAGTGGCATTCAAGTCGCTGAGCAGTTAGAGAGAGAAGCCAGACAGGGGAGTCTGGAAAATGCAGAAGGGCTTGCCGAACAACTTTCAGAAAAGGTCGATGCTTTCGTCGCGGAACTGCGAGCCTCTCCGTATGCTTCAAGAAGTGTTTGAGGTTCCGAGACGTCTCGCTACTTGAACGGACCCTGATGTATACCGCTGAAGAATTCCTGACTCAACTTGAGTTGATCAACGTCTCACATGTCGTGAGCGTACCGGACAGCACCTTGGGAGAATGGTATCCGGCCCTGCAGGCCTCAAATGACGTGTCGCTCATTCAGGTCTGTCGGGAAGGGGAAGCTTGGGCTGTCGCGGCAGGGTTGCATCTGGGTGGAGCATCTCCGGTAGTACTGATCCAGTGCACCGGACTTTTTGAATCTGGCGACGCCCTGCGAAATGCGATCCACGATTATGGACTCCCTTTATTCGGCATCATCGGGTATCGCAGTTATCTGAATCAGTCCTCCATTCCCGGCGATACGGCCCGGATCTTTACCGAACCCATCCTGTCGGCCTGGCAACTCGACACTCTGCTGATCGACACGCCGGAGAAGAAACACCGACTCGCTGAACACTATCATTCCTGCCGCACGGACGCACGCCCGGGAATCGCCCTCATCGCTGAAGGACGAGCTTAATCCACTATGAGTGACACCAATTCCCGTATGGATCTGGTCGCAGCGCTTCGCGTGCTTCACAAGGTTCGGACCGATGAAGTTATCATTACGTCCATGGGAAACGGGCGTGAATGGCAACAGTTCGCGCAACATCCGCTCGACTTCGTGCATGTTCCCTCAAGCATGGGACAGACGCAGTCATGGGGACTGGGGCTGGCCCTCGCTCAGCCGTCACGGCGCATCGTCGCCTGTTGTGGTGACGGATCGCTGCTGATGAATCTGGGGTCACTTGTGACGATTGCCAATGCGGCTCCGTCAAACTTCACGCTGCTCGTCTTTGACAATGGGGTCTATGAAGTGACCGGTGGACAACCCACGCCCGCGTCAACAGCCCGTCGACTCGTCGGGCAAGGCGTGAACTTCGCGTCCATCGCGAATGAATGCGGATTCCGTCACACCGAACGGATTACGAACCTCGATGAATGGAAGAATCGGGTCGATACCTTGCTCAACCTGTTAGGGCCAGTGTGTGCAGTCCTGGAAGTTGCTCCTCAGACAGAAAACTATTCGGTAAGGTCTCCGGGACGACCGAAGGAGCGTGTCAAGGAACTCGCTGCCAGCCTGAAATCGAAATAGACGTCACCCGGCGAGCAATTCCTCGATCGGCGTTGCGTCCGGATCGGCCACACGGATCGGACGGCCGACGTTTGAGATGTTCTGGTTCGCAGGATTGATGCCAAGGGCTCTGCAGACCGTCGCGAGAAAATCGTTCGTCGCCACTTTGCGGTCTTCGACACGCATGCCATCTTCGCTCGTTTTGCCGACGACCTGTCCTCCGCGAATTCCCCCTCCACACAGCACGGACGACCATGCTGCCGGGAAATGGTCACGTCCGTTCCGGTCAGCAGCAATCTGCGGCGTGCGACCGAATTCTCCCATCCAGATGATGAGCGTGGAATCGAGCAACCCGCGTTGCCGCAAATCCGTCATCAGCGTTGCCCATGCCGGGTCGAGTGTCTCACAAAGCGTTTGGACGCCGTTGAAGTTGTCCTGATGCGTATCCCAGCCGACTCCCTGGTTGTCGCCCGCCGAGTTCAATGACACTTCGACGAACGGCACCCCCCGCTCGACCAACCGTCGAGCCAGCAGACATCCTTGACCGAACGGATTCCGGCCATAGGCGTCTCTCAGCAAATCGTCCTCTTCGTCGATGTTGAATGCCCCAACTGCCGCAGAACGCATCATGCGCACTGCCTTCTCGTAAGCCAGTCGATGACTTTCAACAGTGACATCCGGACGGGTTGATGCAAAGCTCGTCTCCAGCGTATCGAGCAACCCGAGTCGACCATCTAGTTGTGGTGAGTCAACGCCGTTAGGCAGCTTAATGTTGCGAACCTGCAGAGAATCATCCTCTCCCATCTGAGCAGCCCCGCGAGAAGCATCACCGACAATCAGCGGTGCGTACTGTGGACCGAGGAACCCCGGACCGTATGCACCGGGACTGAGAATGCGATTCGGCGCGATGCTGACGAAGTTGGGCAAATCAGCCGTTTCGTGTCCCAGCTCCTTGCTGAACAGCGACCCCATCGTCGGGTAGCGAATCGGCCCCTGAGGGAGATAACCCGTGCGAGCGAGGTACGTGGCCCGCGTATGGTCCCCCTCTTTCGTGCTCATCGAGCGAATGATCGCCATGTCCTGCATCTGTTGAGCGATCTTCGGCAGATGCTCACAGATCTGAATGCCCGGCACCGAAGTGTCGATTGGTTTGAACTCGCCCCCATTCTCATGCTCGGGCTTCGGGTCGAATGTGTCGAGCTGACTCGGGCCGCCACTCATCCACAGCAGAATGCACGACCGCTGCCGTGTCGGGTCTGTGGCTGCCTGATCCGCCAGAGCAGGAAACCAGGGAGACATGGCTCCGCCGAAAAATCCAGCGGCCGAAAGCCGCAACCAGTCACGACGATTCATTCGGTCAGCACAACTCATGAGCATCACCTTAGGGAGTGTGTGAGGGTGCAATCGCGGAAGACACGACTATGCCACGGATTGTCTCAGATGAAAGTCACGATGTCGAGAAGATTGTCGGCCCGACCTTAAGAAGTCACATCAACACAAGTTGATCCGTCCGTCTGCCAGTCACTCTGAACCTCTCAAAATACTCTCAAACCTGTCCAGATTCCCCTCAATCGAAAACTGTTCTTCGACCAGTTTACGTCCGGCCTGTCCCAGTTGTTGGCGCAGAACCGGATCCATGAGCAATTCCCTCAGGGCGGTTTCCCACTGCTCATCGGTCGTTGCTGCACGTCCGACGCGACCTCCTTCGAGAATCTCAGCATTCACTCCGATCGGAGTCGCGATCCCCGGCGACCCCACTGCCAGATACTGCACGAGTTTGAGCCCGCATTTGTACTTCATCCAGGGTTCATCCTGTCGCAAGGGCATCAGGCCGATGTCCATCTCGTGCAGATCTGCGACTTCCCGATCGGGATCCCAGGCCCGGAATTCGACATTCACCCCTGAAAGGTCCACCTCGCCAAGGCGCTCATCAGTCGTCGCCACGACCAGCAGGCGAAAGGGAATGTCCCGGGCAACCCGCCGCAGTGCCGGCGCACACTCCTGCAGGAACATCACGTTATGGGTTGTGCCAATCCATCCCAGCGTGACGGGATGTTCGGCCGAAGGTTGAACTCGCAGCTGATAATCAGCCAGTGTGACACAGGTGGGGATCAGATGAACCTCCGGGCAACGAGGCTGAAAGTATTCCATGAGATACCGGTTCCCGACCACGACGGCATCGCACATCTCGCTGATGCGATTGAACTTCTCCACATTGTTAAGGAACACTCCATCGTCCACGTCTAGAATGAGTCGTCTCGCCGCTGCACGAAAGTGTGCTTCCCGCTCCCAGGTATTGTCGTGGTAGACCTCACGCTCGATCACGATGGCGTCGTAGTCACGCAGCCTCGCGAGCAGGGTGTGCCAACGGCGGATCGTGCGTTTGAGAAGCTGACTCCCACGCCACCCCAGCCAGCGAAACGAGTCGTACTTTTCCGGAAAGCTCATCGCCACATCGCAGTGGTGTCCATGCCGTCGAAGTTGCTCCGCAAACGGCAACACTCGAAAACGGGTTGATGGGACGCTCTTTCCAGATCCAATGAAGAGAATTCGCAAAGTTTAATCCTGACACAGAACGAGAAAGGGTGATTGTTGGTTCTTCATCGATCTGCGACAATGCTAGGCTCAGGTTTTTGATCACCCTCCAAGTCGTTATCGCACATGAAAGCCTTCGTCACCGGAATTGCCGGATTCATCGGTGCGCATGTTGCCCAGCACTTGCTGGATGCCGGCTGGGAAGTGTCGGGGATCGACGACCTGAGTGGCGGCCGGATCGAGAACGTGCCGACGGGAGCAGAGTTCCGCCAGATTGATTGCAACGACTCTCTGGACGAACTGCTGCAACCCATTGCTCCGACAGCCGTCTTCCATCTGGCAGCTTACGCAGCTGAGGGGTTGAGCCACCACATCCCGGTCTTCAACTATCAGAACAACGTGGTCGCGACCGCAAACGTGCTGGGGGCGGCCTGCCGGGCCAATGTCGAGCACTTCGTATTCACCTCGTCGATCGCTGCCTATGGGCATCCCAAGTCCGGCCAGCCATTCGATGAGAGGACCCCCTGCCATCCGTGCGACCCGTATGGTACCGCCAAACTCGCCTGCGAACACCACATTCAAAGCGTCAGCGAATACTTCGGAGGTCCCCGATACACGATCTTTCGCCCTCACAATGTGTTCGGACCCCAACAGAACATTGCAGATCCCTATCGAAATGTCGTCGGCATCTTCATCCGACGTGCTCTCGACGGGCAGCCATTCCCCGTCTTTGGTGACGGCAGTCAGACGCGAAGTTTTTCGTACATAGACTCAGTCGCGGCCTGTATTGCCGCTGCACCGACGACCGAGCAGGCGGTCAACCAGACGTTTAACGTTGGCGGTGATCAACCGATGTCGGTCCGTGAACTCGGGGAGACGCTCGCAGAAGTCATGGCCATCGAACCCGCCTTTGAGTTCCTGCCTCCCCGTCAGGAAGTGCAGCACGCTCACGCCAGCCATGCGAAGGTGCGCAGCGTGTTCCCGGCTGCCTTCGAGAACGAAATCGACATCCGGACAGGTTTGGAACGAATGGTTGCCTACGTGCGTCAGCACTCGGTGCCCGAACCAACCCCCTGTCCGTCAGCGATCGAAATTTCTGACAAACTCCCCCCCAGCTGGCGTTGAACCCCGACGCTGATCGTTGGTCAGTGATTCATCAGAAACTCGCTGCTGTTGAGCAGTGCCCAGAAGACGTCGCCCAAGGCGGAGTTCCGTTTGGCTGGTGAGTCCGACTTCGACACATACTCAACGAATGTGGCTGCTTCGTTTTCTGTGGGCGGACGGTTCAGCGTTGCCAGGAACAATGCCTCGACTTTCTGCGAGCTGTCGAGGAATGGAGCTTCCGCGATGGCTGCAAGCGTCCGGCTCTCAGAGAGTTCCGTCGCATCTGCTACAAACTCGCCGTTCATCAGTGAAAGTGCCTGCAGAATAGTCGACTGCCGTTCGGTCGGCGATTCGCTGCTGTTGGCGAAGGTTTCGATGAACTCCTGTCGGCGTTGATCGTTATTGAAGTTGAGTGGCTGCTCGGGATTGAAGGGCTGCTGATATCCTGTCGCCTGCGCAATGCTGTCGAAAATCTGTTCGGGAGTCAGTCCCTTCACCGCCATTCGCGCGAACATGCCGGGCGTCTGCTGACTGTCATCGGTCTGTTCGCTTGTCAGTCCGTAAGCACGTGTGGCGGTGATCACTCGGATGATGAACTTGACATCGAAATCATGTGCAGCGAATTCCTTGGCCAGCAGGTCGAGCACCTCAGGATGGCTGGGGGGATTGTTGTCAGAAATATCATCTACCGGGTCGACGAGACCGACGCCGAAGTGGTTCGACCAGATGCGGTTGACCGCAGCCCGTGCAAAGTAGTGGTTCTCCGGCGACGTGACCCAGTTCGCCAGCACCTGTCGCGAGTCAGAATCCGAAGTCCACTGCGGGTCGCTTCCGTCGAGGAATCTCGCGGTCGCCGTCTGATCCGTGCCGGGAATCATGACGACGGGGGCCAGCGTCGAAACCAGAGACGTCTCATCATCGACTTCTTCAGTCGTGGCGGATTCCGCTTGTGGAGCCTGCATCATCTGGTCCGGTTGCAGGGATGCGAAGAAGGCCGCGTAGCTCCAGAATTCGTCCCGTTTCCACTTGTCGAAGAAGTGATCGTGACACTGCGCACACTCCAGGCGAATGCCGAGGAAGATGCGTGCTGTCGCAGAAGCGAGGTTTTCCGGCTTGGCCTCCTTGGCACGGTAGAAGGCAGAAGGAGTCGGCGTGTCCGGCTGCTGCAACTGCTGCATGTCTGCCGCTTCGTACGGAAGCGTGAGGACTTCCTCGACGATCTCCGCATAGTTGCGGTTCTCTGCGATGCGTGAGCGAAGCCATGCTTCAAACCCTGGCAGGAACTGACGGATTTGCTGATCGGCATCCGCCTCCGGGATCATGGCTGCCCGCCAGAGATTCGTGTAATGCACGATGTACGTCGCCGTGCCCAGCAGACGGTCGACGAGTTGACGCCGCTTGTCCGGCGACTCATCCGCCAGAAAGTCTCGAACTGCAGAGGCTGGAGGGATACGACCGCAGATGTCGAGGTACGCTCTGCGAATGAACTCTGCGTCGTCTGACTGAGGTGCCGGTGTGACGCTGTTTGCTTTCCACTCGGAATCGATGAGCTGATCGATCTCCGCAGCCACGCGAGTGACCTCGTCGGACAAGTCCTTCGCAAACGACAGGTTCGAGTTCCAGCAGATCGTTGCGATTACCGGAACGAACAGGCAGCAAAGCTGTTTAATTGTCATCACTCCCTCACTGCGAAACGCGGACAGGGGAACTCCACTCAGCATACGTCAAATCAATCGAAAGTGTGAGGTTGATTTCTACCCGTTCCTGAACAAGTCTTCTCGTTCCCAAACTCCAGTTTGGGAACGCCCTCCGAGAAACTCCGTTTCTGGTGCAGCTGTACAGGTCGAGTTGAGTCCGCCGGAGATGCGAAGCAGAGCTTCGGGGAAGAGTGTTCCCAAACTGGAGTTGGGGAACAATCGCTTTTCAAACATACCATAGAATCAACTTCGTACTCCTTCCTGGGTCAAATGCATGAAGGCCTCATTGAGGTGACGCTGGTCCGGGCCGAATGAGACGAATTGAACGTTGTGTTCCAGGATTCGCCGCAAGAGTGTGTTCGCATCGGGTGTGCTGGACTCGCAGACGATTCGCAATTCGCGAGGGTCGTCAAGCGAGGTGACATCCACGATTCCTGCTGATGCTTTCAACGCGTCGATCAGCCCGTTTGCGGGGGACTCCAGTTTGAGTTTGTACGTCGGTTGTACGGAGTTGCGTTGAAGGAGTTCGTCCATCGGTCCGCTATAGCGTGTGGTCCCGCGATCGATAATGGTCACGCTGTCGCAGAGCTCAGCGAGTTCCGTGAGGATGTGACTGCTGATGAAGATGGTCTTTCCCATCTGCTTGAGTGCCCGGAGAATCTCCATCAGTTCAATGCGCGCCCGGGGATCGAGGCCGGATGCCGGCTCATCGAGAAGCAAGAGATCCGGGTCGTTGACCAAGACACGTGCAAGTGACACACGTTGTTGCAATCCGCGGGAAAGACCTTGAATGAGGTCATCCCGGCGACGTTCCATGTCTGTCAGGGCGAGCACGTCAGCAACAATGCGGTCCCTCTGTTGTTGTGAGAATCCGTAGGCGGCCCCGAAGAAGTCGAGATATTCATACACGGTCATCTGCCGGTACAGGCTGAAGTGATCCGGCATGAAACCAAGTCGCCTTCGGACTGCAGGCATATCTTCACGCACATCATGACCAAACACAGTGATCCGCCCCAGTTGTGGTCGCAGTAGCGTACAGATGAGTTTGAGTGTGGTGGTCTTGCCTGCCCCGTTCGGCCCCACAAACCCATGTAGCGACCCCGGCCACACCTGGAACGTCACCCGCTCCAGCGCCCGATGCTCCTTGAAGGAGAACGTGACCTTCTCGACGTCTATAACTGGTTGGGATGTGTCGGATTTGGACATAAAAACTCGCAAATCAAGTGAACGTGACTCAATGTTAGACGTCTTGAAAACCCTCGACTGAAGGGAACATTCGACCTACCATCCTCAACTCCTTCAACCGTCCAGGCAAGGATGATTGACCACGGAGACACTGAGCCACTGAGACGCCAAGGAAAGTCGATTGGCGGATTTGAGATGTGTCATCATGTAAATTCTGGCCTGTTCAACTAGTCGAGTTCTCGTCCGTGTGCTTCTGACGGAATGGACAGGGAATTGGTTCTTCATGCCTCCGTGTCTCTGTGGTGACCGTCCCTCATCAAACCTAACGTGGCTCCGCTCGTCCCAGCAGTCGACTGGCGTCTCGCAGGCACTTGGCCCGGATCACGAGCGCGGCCATTCCAAAAAACACAAAGTTCAGCACGACCACCACCCAGGGAGCATCCGCAATCTCCCGAAGAGCGGAGAATTCCGTGAAGGGGATGATCGTCGCCGGTCCTGCCAGGATCAAAAACAGAAGCTCGTCGTTCCGCCCTACTGTGAATATCACTGCAAGGGGAATGAACATCAGGACCGGCCCCAGGCACCAGCCGACGATCGTCGCCAGCGACGCGAACAACGCTCGTGCCTGTGTCTGCATCCGCATCCCAAAGTACAGCGAAATCCACGCAGCCAGCGGCAGGTAGATCAACACGGCCAGCACCGAGGACAGAAAGTACAGTCCCGCGGACAATCGATGTCCCCATAGGCGAGTAACGATCCCCCGCAACCATGTTTCAAAGAGGATGATGGTGAGTAAGGGCACCGCGACCACAAACAGGAGTCGCCACAACCCACGGAGCTTCTGGGAGATCAACTCCTCCGTCGTCAGGGGAGTCGTCAGCAGAACATCCAGCGTTTCATGTGTTCTCTCACCCGCAATCAGGCTGGACGCCTTCACGACAACCAGCAAGACCGACAGCATCCACATCAGAAAGAACAACAGCGATAGCTCATCGGGGATGGCTTGTGATGAGGTTCCGGCTCCCAGAATAACTATCGACAGGCAAATGGTCAGCACCGGCGCTTCCAGGACGAGAAAGACCCGGATGAGATACCGCACGGTTCCCAGCGACTTCTTCCGTGTCTCCCGCCAGGCAATCGGTTGATCCTCAGGAAGCGTCGTTGCTTCATTGAACAGGACGCGGCCCTTCGTCAATCGGTTTTGATTCAACCGCACGAACAGACCATCCAGTTTCCGAAACCACGACAACACCGCATTCCGGGGCGGCACGAAGGCCCGCTTCACCAGCCACACCCGGGCGAGGCACAGGAAGATCACGATGCTCAGCTGGGAAGGCAGACTCTGGACGAACACCAGAGGCAGCGTCGCCGTCGACGATGATGTTTCGAACAGCATCACCGTGGGAATCCACAGCAGCACCAGTTGGTCTTGATGCTGAAAGACGTCGCTACCCACCAACGGCTCGAACAGCGTGTTGAGGCTCTCCCGCAGCAGCTCCACTGTAGACCAGTTCCTGTCCATCCCCGACCATTCATACACAATGGCGGGTCCAAAGTAGAACAGGAACCCCAACAGGTACGTGCCGATGAATGCGCCCGTTGTCGTCCGGAACAGACACGAACACATCAGGGCGAAGGCCCCCACCTGCAGCGTCGTGAGCATCAGTATCCAGGACTTGATGAGGATGTCACCCGCGTTCACCCCTCCCATCGAGTAGGCGAACGCCATCATCGGCAGCGACAACATCAGAAACGTCAGCATCGTGAAGCAGCGACCGAGGTACTTCTCCAGCACAATCGTCCAAGGCCCCAGCTTCGTGAGCAGCAGCAACCCCAGTGTCTTGCGTTCTTTTTCCGATGTAATGACCGTGCAGGTGATGGCCGGCATAAACAGGTAGATCCCCGCCACCTGCAGGCCAATCAGCATTTGAAACACGTCACGTCCGCGTCCCAGCACTGACAGGGGATTCGTCATGCCATAACGAATCACCTCATAAAACATCATCAGCCCGCCTGCGAACAGCAGAAACGCATACACGGTCCGCAACACATAGGTCCGCTTCCGCGCAGACTGTTCTAATAGTTCCTTCGCCAGCAGCGGCAGACCAAGACGGAGACGACTCGAACCTGAGCTCATGACGTTTTGCCCTCCGTCAGCTTCATGAACGCTGTCTCCATGTCCATCGCTTCCGGTTGGAACATGCGGATGCGGCCGCCGAGGCGGACGATTTCGGTGTGGAGGTCTTCGATGGCTGTTTCGTGCTCGCTGAGGCGGATGGCGAGACGGTCGGCCTGTTGATCGACGGATTCGACGCCGGGGATGGAACTGATCTGTTCAACAATGCCGTTGAGAGGACCGCTGAGTTGAACGTGTACGGTCCGTTTGAGCGAGAGTTGCTGAAAGATGTCATCGAGCGACCCTTCCGCAACGAGTTCACCCTGCTCGATGATCCCGATGCGCGTGCACAGTTGGGCCAGCTCGTGGAGGATGTGACTGGAGATGAGGATCGTTTTCCCCATCTCCTGCATCGCCTTGAGGAGTTCTCGAACCTCGATACGGGCCCGTGGGTCGAGTCCGGAGGCGGGTTCGTCCAGCAGAAGCACATCAGGGTCGTGGAGCAGTACCCGCGCGAGGGCCAGTCGTTGTTTCATGCCGCGTGAGAGAGAGTCGACGGGGGCATCGGCTTTGTGCGTAAGGTCGGTCAGTTCGAGCACGTCGTTTACGGTGCGTAGCCGTTCATCGCGAGACAACCGGTAGGCAGCAGCAAAGAAGTGCAGGTACTCTGCTGCGGTCAGGTCCTCGTAGACGCCGAAGAAATCGGGCATGTAGCCGATCTTCTCACGAATCACGTCCGGATGCCGGGCGACGTCAATCCCGTTCACACTGACCGTCCCCGCAAACTCCCGTTGAAGCGTCGCGAGGACCCGAATGGTCGAGGACTTCCCCGCACCGTTCGGGCCGATGAAGCCGAAGACTTCCCCTTTGGGGATCTCGAACGACACTCCCCGCACCGCGTGGACGTTGCCGTATCGCACGTGCAGGTCCTTTACCGTCACCATGCTCATTGAACCGGCTCCTCACGATAGAGTTTGCGATACAACACGATGTCCTCTCCCTCTGCGAGCGCGATCACCAGCAGCCAGGCGTGCGGATCGCTGCGGTCGAGGATCGCCAAATCTTCCAGCATCGGTCCGCATCCCGGCGATGTCTGCGAGACAACGCCAAACCAGCCCGGCTGCGATCGCACGCATAGCTCTTTCAGGAAGTCGATCTTCCGCTGACTCCAGTACCCGGCCGCCATCCAGACCTGCTGCAGTTCATCTTCGTCTTGGAAGAATTGCTCCGGTCCGATCAGGACTCTTCGCTCCTTTTGATGATACAAGTATGCACTTGCCTGACTTCCAAACGATGTCCGGATTCGCTGCGTGAGTTGATCGATCTGTTTCTGATCCGACCAATTGATATTTGTGCGCCAGTTGAAGGATTGTGCCTCGGCCTTTTGGTCGGGACTTTGTTCTTCCGGCAAGGGAATCGACAACGAGCGATTGAGTTGGGGTGTCCACTGGGCAATCTGCTGTCGAACCTCGAAGCGTGAAGGCATCCGCCCCAGGATTGCCGGTGCCCCGGACATCCCCTGCTGTTCCGGTTCATAGGACTGGGTCGCAGGGTTGTACTGCCAGTTGCTGGCCATCATGTAGCTCCCATGATTCAACGGCATGAACAGTGACCGCTGATAGTCGCTCCTCATGGTCGTCGATCGGCCGGGGAACAGCAGTTCGATCCGGTTCTCCCTCAGCGGTCGCCCGTCGTCATCCATGTCTCGAATTACGAGCGTGTTTCGATCATCGTTGGACGACATGTACTGGTCGGACGTCCAGACGGCCAGGCCGGTGAAGGCCGCGGTCATCACGGGGAACAGGACCCAGGTCAGCTTGCGCTGCCGCAACTTTCCCAGAAACCAGTAGTCAAACGGGCCGATGGCCCCGAGGTACAAGAGCAACAGAAGAAACATCAAACTGATGGGGACAAGTCGCAACCCGGACGGCAGCAGTTGCTCCAGCATGCCCGACCCACCGGTGATCGTCTGTGGGTACAGTCGTGAAGCCATCACCTCCAGCATCGAGTCATCCGTATTGCCCGAACCGCCCCAGCGACCGTCGAGACCGTATTCAATTGCCGCCTGCTTCACGGCATCCAGGTCCCATTCTCCCTGCTCAGCCACGCTCTCAACGTGGGCCTGCTGAAATTTCCAGAGGAAGGCAGTCGTACGTCGCCACTGGGGCGTTTTCAGTTCGCCGGGCCGTGTGATCTCGGAACTCGCGATAACGACTCGCCCCAATCCGGATCGAACTCGGATCACATCCTGCTCATCCGGAAGGATCAGATGCCCTTCGGAGTTGAGTACGAGGCTGACCTCCGGCTGATCACTAGCGTCGACCAGTGCATCGAGGAAAGCGAGTTGTGGCCCGCCGACAGGTCCTTCCGAAAGCACGAGCAGACTCCCCCCGGCAAGCGTCCAGGCTCGCAGGGCATCGAGCTGTTTTTGCTTGATCCGTGCCAGTTCACTCGACAAGACCACCACAAGATCGTACGTGCAGAACTGCAAGGGATCTTCAGCCAGCAGATCAGCAGCCATGTTGTTCGTGATCGTCGTGACCTGGCTCTGCTCGGAAAGTGGATTGAACGACTCTAAGTCGAGCGAATCGACAACCCGGTTGACGTTGGTTGAGGGGAGTGAGGCATCTCCCACCACCAGCACCGCGAGCCGACGCTGCTCAATCCGCGGGACCCGCAGCAGGAGCGAGGGCAACGTGTGTCGTTCGCCGTCGTAATCACAGCTCATTCGAAGTTCGAACTCGCCGAGCGCGTCTTCAGCATGAAATGCCGGGAACAACAGACGATAAACTTGTTCCTCCTCCATGAGGTACAGCGGATCGGTTTCCAGTTGCACCAACGTCCCCTCAATGGAGTCGCGAAGCGAGAGACGCAACGCTCCATCGAATACCCCGGGGCCATGCCAGCGAAGCCGCAACGAGACCGGAATTGGCCCGTCGCTGCGTGCCTGCGGCGTTGATGCATCCACCTCCACACTCAGCGGCAGCTCTGCGTGACAAGTGCTTGAGGCGAGACCAAGCATCACGCAAGAGGCGAACATCAACCTAAGGAGTTCTCTCACGCAGGAATTCCTCCCGGGCGACGTAAATAGAGCCACCACTCGCCAAGTAAGACGGCGAAGGCCCCCAACGCCAGCCACGGCCACAGGGGACGATCAGTCGTCGCGGGGGCCGTCGTCGCGTCGACGGTCAGTTCACGAAAATGAATTTCGTCCACGCCGTGCAGCGACGTCTCCGTGGCATTGAGCAGGCTCGCTCCCACCTGTCGTACGACGTCGCCTCCCTCGCTGACGTCGTACGTTCCCACCGCTCGGGCCGCGACACCCTTCAAGATTCCTTCCACATCACTCGACTGTGTAGTAGCGAATTCACCCGGCCCTGTGATGCGGTAGTCACGCTCGGGCTTCAATGCCAGTGGGGGCAATACGCCGGTCGATGCTCCCCGGACATCAGACAGATTGGCCTGTTCGCGAGCCAGCGACACGAGGTTCGAGATGAGCACCGGGAAGCCGACGCGATACGGCAGCGTTGATCGGTCTGTATGAAACAGCAGAAAGCATGACAGCACGGGACCCTCACGCCGCTCAAGAATCAGCGGACCGGTGTTGCCATTCGCCAGGATCTCATACCCCAACTGTTCAAATTCCGCCTCCTCGGCACCGCTCGCCAGCATCGGGACATCGGTGACCTCCATATCTGCAAACTGCACGTGCTGAAGCAGACGACTGTCACGCTGCCAATCGATCACCTCACCCAGTCCCTCCTCTACCGTGACCAGACTCTGCACGTCCTCCGGCACCAGCCCGGTGAAGAACCGCGTCGACGCTTCAAGCTCTACATCGGAAGCTTGATCGGAGATGACAAGGTCATACGCCGCTCTCTGTGGATCGCCCTCACCCTGCGGCAACAACTCGATGTCACTCAGCACCTCCAGCGAGTGACGATAAGAGACCAGTTCGGTCGGGCAGTACACGCTCAGCGGTCGACTGATCGGCAGCTCAAGGTAGGCGACGTTGTCAGCAGCGAGCGAGTCAGTCCCGTCCGGTTGCAAGCGGACCACAAGCGATGCTGCGTCTGAGCTGTCGTACCGAAACACGAATCGCTGCGACTGCCCGGCCTCAAGCACGACCGACTCTGGACTTCCGACCGGCTCGCCATTCGCCGAGAGTTGAACTTTCGCCGCCGTCTGACCGGCTGCGGACCCTTCGATGCGCACAAACACATCCCAGCGGTTTTCGTCCGACTTCCGGGCATTCAAGGCTGTGATCCCGATGTTCGCAGCCGGCTCGTCCAGTTTGTGGAACTGCAAGTCAAACGGCAGATCAAAGTCGACCACCGCCATCGGCTTACCCGCTCCGTCCGGGCGTGTGGGTAGATTTCCATCCGAGTAGAATCGGACCGTGCTGATGTCAAAAGTCCGGGCAAGAGCCTGTGCGAGTTGCAATCCTTCTTCAGGCCGGCTCGGCACCTCGTCCACCTTGATCGAGTCGAGTGCATCGAGCAGGATTCGCCGGTTGTCGGTAAACTCTGTCAGACGCTGGGCTGAGTCGCTGACGGTGATCAGCGTGACGCGCTGATCGGACAGCAGGTGTTCAACGATCTGCCTCACTTCCTCCTTGGCAAGGTCGAGTCGCGAACGACCCTTGTCGTCCGTGGCAGCCATGCTGGCCGAATTGTCGATGAGGACGGGCAGATACGTTGCCGTCTCCGCGCCGCCGCGCACGAAGGGCTGCATCGCCGCCAACACCAGCAGGCACAGGCAGGCCACCTGCAACAGCAGGAGCAGGTTTCGCTTGAACTTCTGAAACGGCGAGTTGACCCGCTGATCCTCAATCACGCTCTGCCACAAGGCCAGCGAAGGAATCTCCCTCCGCGGCCGCCGCAGCTTCAAAAAATAAAACACGACCAACGGCACCAGCAGGGCAAAAAACCAAGCCGCAAACGGAGTCGTGATACCAGGAAGCCAACTCATGCTCGACCTCCGAGGTCGTGGATGCACCACGGAGACACGGAGACAGGGAGAAGGATTTGCTGATATCGGAGATGGCTAAGCATCATTCGCAAAGAGATCGATATGATGGCTCGCAACTTTGTTCGATCCACACGAAGTTTTTCTCCGTGTCTCCGTGGCTCCGTGGTGAGCAGACTTCTCATCGCACCCATCCTCTTCGCAGGAGTTGATCAAACAGCACGTTCTTGATGTCTTGTTCGGAACTGACCGTCAGGAACCGTCCCTGGCGTTTGCGGCAGAGGGAGGCGAGGTGGTTGGAGAGGGCTTCGCGGTGTTCGTGGTACAGGCCGAGCAGTTCGCCGACCGAGGAGACGTCGAGGGTTTGATGGGTCTCCGAGTCGATGAATCGCAGGTCGCCGGTCAGTTCCGGATCGAGTTCGGTCGGGCTGAGGATTTGAATGGCGAAGATCTCCAGCCCCGCACTGTGAAGCAGGTTGAACGAGCGGGTCATGTCGCCGAGCGTGAGGAAATCAGAAAGCAGCACGACCACTCCGCGACCGCGATGCCGTTTGAGGGCCTCCTCGATCGCCGCCTCGATGGGGAATTCGCCTCCGCCTGGTAAATCTTCGAGGAAGGAGAACAATCGCCGCAAACTCGCCCGACCGGTGCAGGGGGGCAGGATCACGGGAGCCGCTGACTGTTCTGAACAGGAGTAAGCACTGACCCGTTCGACGTTGAACAGCCCCATCACGCCGAACGCGGCTGCCAGTTGTCTCGCGAGGTCGAACTTCCCCTCAAATTGCATCGATTGTGATGCATCGACGAGCAGCATCACATGCATCTCTTCCTCGTGCTTGTACAGCTTGAGGAACGGATGATTGGTCCGGGCGAAGATGTTCCAGTCGACGTACCGCACATCGTCGCCGGGCGAGTAGTCCCGGTAGTCGGCAAACTCCGTGCTCGTCCCCCCCTTGCCGGACAGATGCTCCCCCCGTGAATGGTTGGTCTTGCGCTTGAGCGGATTCAACCGCATCCGCTCGACTCGAGCGAGCACGTCGTTTGGGAGCAACGCAGTAAATTGTGAGGTCGTTTCGGCCATGACGAATCTCGATCGATGGCCGTTTAGCCGCACAATTCAAATGTGCGGCTAAACGGTGAATGTGCTACGCGGCCTCTTCGGGCAATGAGATGACACAGTCCTGGATCAAACTCGTCACCATGATGTTTTCCGCCTGGCCGTCGTAGTTCAGCAGGGCGCGGTGGCCCAGGACTTCGTTGGCGAAATGCCGGACGTCATCGAAGGCAACGTGGGCTCTACCCTGACTCAACGCGCGGACGCGGGCGGCTTTGATGAGCGATTGAGCGGCGCGGGGGCTGGCTCCCCATTTGACGAACCGTTGCACATCCTGAGTGGCAAACTCCGATCCCGGATGCGTCGCGAGCACCAAACGACAGGCGAAATCGCGGATCGGGTCAGCGACGACAACCTTGCTCAGAACCTGCCGCAGCTTCAGGATGCGGGCCTCGTTCATCAGCGGGTGTACCTCCACGACCGGCTTGAGGATCGTCCGGCTGACGACCTCGTTCAAATCCGCTCGTGAGAGAAACGGCACATCGACCTTGAACAGAAAACGGTCCAGCTGCGCTTCCGGCAGTGGATAGGTGCCTTCCTGCTCCAGCGGGTTCTGCGTGGCGAGGACGAAGAACGGCTGATCGAGCGTGTGGATATATCCGCCGGTCGTCACGGTTCCTTCCTGCATCGTTTCCAGTAGGGCCGACTGAGTTTTGGGGGATGCCCGGTTGATCTCGTCAGCAAGGAGCAGCTGTGTGAAGATCGGCCCCTCACGGAACTCAAAGCGGTACCGGCCATGCTCGTCGGTCTGCATGATGTTGGTGCCGATGATGTCCGCAGGCATCAGGTCGGGAGTGAACTGGATGCGGCGGAACTTGAGGTCGAGTACGTGCGACATGGCCTTGACCAGTTCCGTCTTGCCGAGCCCCGGAACCCCTTCGAGCAGCACGTTGCCGCCACAAAACAGGGCCGTCAGCGTCGCTTCGACCACCCGATCCTGACCGACAATGACCTTGCCGATCTCCTCACGTACTTGAGCAAACGTCTGCCGAAAATCATCCGCTTCCGCTTGCAGAGCTTCGATGTCGTTCTGTTGATTCATGGTCTACCTCATGTTGGTCGAATGGTTCATCATTGATTCTCTTCCTTCCGGCGTCGTTTCATGTCCAGCAGTCGTGATGTCGTTGTTTCGGGGGTGTCCGTCGGACTCGCTTGCGGTTTCGCAGGCGTTCTGGTTGGTCGAGTCCGTGTTGGAGTCTCCTGTTTCTCGTAGGAAGGAGCACTGGCCGTCGTGGACCACGGAGTTGACGGTCGGCCTTTGTCGAGCTTCGTGTCGAGCGATTCCTTGCGACGCAACAGGGCCCCCATTGTCTCAGACGAATGTTCGCGTTTGCCGAAGCCGAGCCAGGTTTTGATGACCTGCCAGTCGAGTTGCACACGGCGGATGCCCACATCGATGGGCAACAGGCAGGCCAGCGCCATCAGGAACCAGTCAAAGATGGGCTGCGTGCTCTGTTTGGGCTGACGCCGGTTGAAGATCTCCTCGGGCTTCGACTCTCCATTAAGGATAATCCCCCCGGTTCGCTCGCGGATCTCGTCCAGCATAATCGGATCGGACCGGAACCGCAGGTATTCAGGCGAATACGGAACAATGAATCCCCCGAGCGTCCGGTCCTCACGCTCGCCAGCTGCTCCGACCGCCATCACCTGATACCGTCCCGTTCCCCAAAGGGGAAACGTCGCCTGATACCGTCTAGGTCCGACCTGTTTGAGGTCGAGCGTTTGCTCCTGATCGCGAGGCCCTGCCACGGTCGCCTTCAGGTCGAGGAACGTCTCGTCCGGATGAAAATCCTCAACCATGATGATGCCGTCGCCGCCCGACATGTATGTCCACATCCGCAGATCGCTGTCCTGCTTGACCCGGGAGACACGTGTGAGCAGCTGCGTGACGAATGCCCGGTACTGTTCCCAGTTGACCCAGTCTCTGCCCCATGCGGGTGACAGGTCCGCGGTGAAGGCAGCCGTCGTGGCCAATCCATATCGCCAGATGGCCAGCACCGGATCAGTCTCTTCGATGTCCGCCAGATGATCGCGCGTGACGAGTATGGTCTCCGCCATCGGTTTCGATGTCGCGAGCACATAGCCGTGCAACGGCGGCAGTGCCTCAATACCGTCCAGTACCTGCGAAGGGAACTCGACCTCCGGCGTGAAGGTCTTTTCCTGCACCATGCTACGTTTGAGTGTCTTCGCTTCCTTGATGAAGATGCCCGGCAACTTGTTGGGATCGTCAGGAAAGTAGTAACGTCCTCCGGTGGACGAAGCGATCGCTCGCATCTTCGAGATGTCCGATCCGCCGTGGGGAAAGATGGCGACCATGGAGACGCTGATCTGTTCCTTGACGAACTCAGCAATGAGCTGAGGTGGCGGCGGAGTCGGATCTCCGTCGGAGATGATGATCATGTGCTTGGTGGCAGCATCGGATTCTTTGAGCCCATCCAACCCCTGCCTCATGGTCGGGCCGAATGCGGGCATGTCGCCTACGGCGAGGCCATTGATCTTCTTGACTAACTCGTCATATTCCCCGGCTGCCGTCAGTTCGAAGACCCAGCCTTCCCCAGCCCCCGTGTAGGCCAGCAGCCCGACTTCATCCTGGGCGCTCAGCACCTTGATCGCCTGTTTGGTGATCCGCTGCCCCCAGGTGTTCCCTTCAGGAAACTCACACGTGTGCAGGATGATAGCAAGGGCCCCCTTGGGCAGGATCTTCTTCTGGGTGATGTCCATCGAGACCGGCAGTGCATCCTCGACGACCGTGCGGTGATAGCCGCCCGCTCCAAAGCTGTTCGGTCCGCCGACCATCAGAAAGCCGATCCCCTGGTTGTAGACGGCATCGTGCAGGGCCTGAAGTTGGACCGTATCGAAGGCCTCCTGCCCGACATTGACGAAGACCACGCAGTCATAAGGCATCAGAGAAAGTGGATCACGAGGCATGCCGTACGCTTCGAGCACCTGCACATCGCGTTCCCCCTCACGAATGGCCTGTGCCAGTGGTTCCCAGTCCGACGGATCGCCATCCTGGTCGTGGACGATGAGCACCTTCCCCTGCCCTTCGACATACAGGTAGTTGAGGACCGAGTTGTTCAGCGACAGATGGTCGCTTCCGTCCTCGGTCTCGATCGTCGCCTTGTACTCGTAATAGCCCGGCTCGCCCACTTTGATCGGGATCTCGATGCGAGTTTTTCCCGCATCCAGTTCAACCTCCTGCTCGGAGATGATCTGCGAGTTTTCGCGCAGCACCAGCTTTGCCTTGTCGGCGACAAGTGACGAGATCAACACCGATGCTTTGTAATTCTCACCCAGCTTGACGAACCGCGGCAGATCGACACGCTCAATCCAGATCTCGCGGTCGTACTGATACTCGATGGGGAGCACATCGACGCTGATGCCCCGCGAGGCGAGTTGATCGACGATGCTGTCGAGCGAGCCGGTCGTCTGTGTGCCGTCGCTGATGAGCACGATCCGCCCGCGCGTCTCCTCGGGGATCATGGCAGCTGAGAGAGTCAGAACTCGTTCCAGATCCGTCGCATCGGGAGTGATCTGAACATTCTTGTTCTTCTCGAACGGAAACGACTGACGCGGCGGCAGCTCGACAGCCGCGTTCCGTCCGAAGAACACGACCCCGGCATTGTCCTTGTCCGGCTTTCCCGCACCGGCAGCCGCAACGAAATCCATGGCCCGTTCCACCGCACCATCACCCACCGAATCGGACGAGTCGACCGCGAACACGACCGTCAGCGTGTCACTTGTCCGCACCGATCGCGGCTCAGCCATCACCATCACAAACAGCCCGATCAACAGCAACCGGGTCATCAGGGCGACGAGTGCACGATTGCGACTGAGTCCGCTTGCTCCGTTGAGCCACATCCACCAGACCCACACGGACACGACCATCAGCCCGAACGCCGCACGTCGCGTGAACAGCAACGTCTGCGTCTGCTCGAGAGCAACGACGGTTGCTGCGTAGATCAGAAGATAGCACGCCAGCGGCAACACATCGCGCAGCGTCAACGCCCCACGCCGAGGCGGGAAGACGCTCCGCAATGACCGCTTCCAGTTCACAACGACAACTCCACTGTGCGATGATTGCCCGTGTCGGCGACGAACACGCGTCCCTGCTGATCGACCGTGATCCCCCACGGCGTGTAGAACTGTCCTTCGTCGCGTCCGACGTTGCCGTAACGCCCGAGCAGTTTTCCCTGCAAATCGATCCGTGTAACTCGTCCGGCTCCATACTCGACGAGAAACAGCGATGCATCCGGCCCCAGGGCGATGTCATACGGATAGTCCACATTCACCGAGCCGTCGCGTGCTGCATCGACAATCGTCTCCCGGTAATCGCCTTCATCAGAGTAGACCTGCACACGGTTGTTGATCGCGTCAGCCACATACACCTGGCCGTCCAGCCAGACAACGCCGCTCGGACGTTGGAACTGTCCTTCATCAATCCCGAAGCTGCCGAACGTCGTCACAAGGGTGCCGTCAACCTTGAACTTCTGAATGCGATCATTGCCGCCATACTCAGCCACATAGACATGCCCGGAGTCGTCCTTCGTGATCGCGACCGGATAGATGAACTGACCCGGTTCCTCCCCCAACTCGCCAAACATGCGGAGCACGTCACCCGTTTTGGTGAAGACCACGATCCGGTGATAGTGCGTGTCTGCAACTGCCACGGTGCCATCGTCGAGCACGCACACGCCTTCGGGCTTGCCGACGTCGTACTCAGGCATCCGCCACTGTCGATTCAGCTCGCCTTGCGCATCGTAGACGAGCACTCGCCCCGCGTTATCAAGAACGTACAACTCACCCTCGTCACTGACCGTCAGGCTTCGCGGTGCTGGGACGCTCGATCCGTCTGCGGGCATCTTGAGCGTTCGCGTGCCGGTCACGGGCAACTGCGGTCCCGCCTCCGACGACTGACAACCTGACCAGAGAAGACACATCAGCAGCACAACACAAAGTTGCAGAAGGACGCGAGTTCCTGCTGTGAGAGGAGCGTCTCCCTGCTGATGGACGATCGTGCGGCGATCCTGTGTCAGCTCATGTTCCAGCTCCGTCTCGACCAGTGAGCCAATGGTCCGACTCTCGTGTACCGTCAAACCTTCGTCACTGGCGGGAGTGAGACGGAGTCGCTCGGGCCTGATACAGTGTCTCTGCATCGTTTCATGAGCTCCAGACAACCAGTGAGGAACGTCGCTCTCGTCGAACCAGTTCGCGGGCCCCAGCAGACGCGCCAGTTGCGGTGACGGCGGTTCGGAATACAACGTCTGCACCGGCCCTTCATAACTCACGCGGCCTCGATCGAGACAGACCACTCGCGAGGCCTCGCGTAGCACAACATCCGGTGAATGAGTCGAGAAGACGAGGGACGTGGTCCGAGACCGGCAGTGATCGCGGATGAGCCGCCAGTAGTCGTCGAGAGAGGCCGAGTCGACATGCACCAGTGGTTCGTCCATCACCAGGACCAGCGGGTCGCTGCAAAGTGCCCTCGCCACCGCCAGACGCGATCGCTCGCCTTGCGACAATCGTCCGACATGAGCATCGGCGATCTGCGTCAGTTCGAACCCCTCCAATAGGGAGGACACCTCATACGTGCCGCTTCTGACCGGTTGAACGGTTTCCAGATGTTCACGGACCGTGAGATGAGGCCAAAGCCCAAAGTCGGGTGGTACCCAGGCGAGCGGAGGGCGAGCGCCATCCTGAGGGAAGCAGTCGTTGAATTGGCCTGCATCCGGTCTCTCAAATTCGACCAAGAGATTCAGAAGTGACGTCTTGCCGGCGCCGGAAGGGCCCATCACAGCGGTCACGCCGGGCCGCACAACGAGCGAGACGTCGTCGACCCTTCGTGCCGACGAGCGACCGAGAGAGACGTGATTCAGTTCCCACAGAGTCTCAACCATGCGGCTCCGTTTTTCGGAACTTGTTCAGGAGGAGGTAGTTGCAGTGAGCCGCCGCCGTTGAGTCAAAAATAGGAACTCAGAATAACCGGTGAATGACGATACGAAATCCCCACCAACTCAATGCCATGAGTACGACGGGAGTGGTCATGGATGCGAACAACATTGCGGAAAGTCCGGAAATTTGTCCGTAATGCATGAGATTGTACAAAACCACAGGTGCGGGCGTCATGCCAGGCGGGGCCAGGAGCGAAGGGAGAGTCAGTTCGATGTACGCCCAGTAACAGAGGATCAACAGGCCCCCGATGCGTCCAGCGACATCCAGCCGCCAGAGCAGACTCGCAGACGCTTGCTGATGTATCGGACTCCCTGATCTGGCCAGCAATCTTGCGGCATAGACCGCTGACGAATCCCGGAGTTGGCCAACAAGCAAACGAATGAGCACAGCACGCGGCAACAGGAACAGCACCTCAGCCACCACAACGGGGAGCGGGGTGTCGCGAAGTGTGACCAGTGGCGGCCTCTGCACCAGCCCTGTCACCCCCATTCCCATGGCTAGCGATCCCATCAGGCCCGGAAGCAGCACTGCCATAATTCCCATCCGTCCGAGACCTCCTAATCGGTGAATCACCAGTCCGCTCAAGACCCAAGTCAGACCTCCAGAAGTGATTGCAAACAAGACAGCAATGCCGATCTCTCGCAACAGGGTCGGGTGAGCACTCAGCACCGAGAAGCCCTGCCACGTTCCCCGCAACACGACCGTACCCGGCAATCCGGCCAAAGCAATGAGTGCCAATCCGACAAACGAAGCGACCGTCCATCGGTCTCCGCTGCTCGAACGCGCAGCGAGTTGTGCCACCTCACTTTTCTGATGAGTTCCCACGGTCACCAGCGACAATGTCGTCATGATCACGATGCCTTGGACGAGCACAGGAATAATCAGCACCTGCAGCGCCGTAGCCATCGTCAGCCCGCCCACATACCGGGTGAATAACCACTCGGTCCACCCGTCTGCCTGCATCAACGTCGCGACTTCTGATTCTTGGAAGGCCAGCAAAAACATCACCGCACCGGCTGGAAATAAGGAAAACAGATGATGCCGCAACCACTCGCTCACCAGACGCTGTCTGGCTTGTGACGTCCTTCTCCCCTCCAGGGGAGAGAGATGGAGCGCTGAGAGTCGTCTCACGTGCAAGGCGGATGCGCTGACCGGAGGCGAGGGAGAACAGACAAGCACCAGCACTCCGATCGGGATTACCTGGAGCGTCACCAGCAGGGCGTAGAGCACTTCATTCCACATCGGGTGATGGACCAGTGATAACGCGAAATTGCGATACCCGTAGCCAATCAACAGCCCCGGCACAAACACGGGCAGCAACGTCAATCCCCACCAGAACATTGCCCGCTGACCACTGAGCAACCGCAGCGATTGTTGAAGACGAACGGAGACGATCAAACCTGCCATCGCGATGACCAGACTTCGCAACAGCGACCAGAGCAGCGCTGTTGAAAAAGTCATGGCGCCTGCTCGCTGGTGAGCCACTCAAGTGCTTCTCGTCGTACGTTTGCGAGGTGAGTTAACTCGACTGATTCCTTGGCCCACTCACTCAATCGGCGAACATCTTTAGATAAAGCCGACTCATCGACAGTACCGAGTGGAATCTGTCTCGCTTTCGAGGCAGCCAGTCTCAGTTCAACAGCCTCAGACAGCAGATAGTCGACCAACTGTTCAGCCTGCCGTCGCTTCTGCGTCCCGCGAATGATGGCCACGCTGTTTGGAATACAGATCGTCTCTCCCGAATCGATGCGGATCGGCAACATGGCTACCGGCGCTCCTTCATCCTGAGCGAGGAAGTAGTCGTCCGTGTCCGTCATGCCGAAGTCGCACACCCCGGCTGCCACCAGATCCTTGACAGTTGCGTTGCCCGGCACAACTTGCATCCCTCGCGACCGCATGTCCCGGAACCAAGACTGCACCTCATCGGCTCCCATGAACTGCCACAAGACCGCGAAGTGTGACAATGTGGTCCCAAACATCGGCTCCGCCATCGCCATCCGCGAGAGATCACCGGAGAGTCGTTCGTCGATGGTCTCGACATCTGCGTGCATCTTGTCCGTATTGACGATCCAGACACGCAGTCGTCCTCCAAACCCGGACCACAACCCGGTCGGCTCTCGAAAACGATCAGGCATTCGCTGCCATCCCGGCCCCTGATACGGTTCCAGAACTCCCTGTTCAGCCAGTTCGACCGTGCCGAGCAGTTGATTGTTCCAGAAGACGTCGCAAACCGGGTGCTCCTTTTCGCGAATGAGCCGTTGCACCAGCCCGAGTGACTTCGTTGCCTCGGTATCCGGCACAATGACGACCGGAACCCCCATCTGCTGCTCGAAGTCGCGGAGCACCTCTTCAGCATAGAGCAGATCGTGGGCGCAGTAGACGACCAATGCATCGCGGGTTGTCGTCGAGACACGATACCAACCGGACGCGATGAGCAGTCCGATCACGATAACAACAGCACTCACTGCAACATGTCGACGGGAGTCACTTGCTGCCATTTGTGCCCGTCTTATCGAGGCTGTCGAAGTATTTTTTGATCCCGTCGTGATAGCCGGGGGGGATCTGCTCCTGGTCGATGGCTTCGCTCACAGACTGTTTGAGGTCGCTGACGATCGCACTGTATTCTAACTCAATCTCGTCCTCATCCCTCTCCGTCACGCCTTTCGTCTTGAGCGACAGCAGGATCTTGCCCTTCTTGATTGCTGACTTTGAGGTCTCGTCCTCAAAGTCCGTCTCGACCGAGTCGTCATGCTCCATCGCTTCGATTTCTCCCTGCCCACGCCCCTCGCCGTCGCCTGGCATGCCGTTCTCGTCGAGCATGGCGATGTCGTATCCGAGTTCAGCCATCATCTCTGCATACATTTCCATGTAGGCCTCCATCGACTCGCCCTTGGCCAATTCGGCCATCTCTTCGCCGTCCAGTTTCTCATCGTTGTTCAACCGCTTGGCCATCTGCATCGCTTCGAGGGCCTTCTCCAACTCAGCCAGATCACGGGCAGACTGGGCAATCTGCTTGAGTTCCATTTCGGCGAGCTCCATGGCTTCGGACAAAGCTTCCATCTGTTCTTCTGAAAGACGTTCCCCTTTCCCGGCTTCCAACTCCTTCATCGCCCGCTCCAGCGCGGCTGCGAGCGGCTTCGAGTTCACATCCTCCTTAGCGAATTGATGAAGGTCTTCCAGCTTCTTCTGAAGTCGACGCATGGCCTCGGTTCGTTCGACCGGGTCCTGCATGTCGGCCAGTTCACTCATCTCTTTCTGCAGTTTATCCAACTCGTCCTTGAGTTCGTCAGCGTCACCTTCGCGAAGGTTCTTCGCCCATTGACGCGGCTTCGATTGCGACTGATCACCGAATCGTTGTTCCATCGGCTTCTGAGAAAGCAACTGCTTGAGTTGCTCGGCCCGTTCTCTCCACTGCTCGCCGATTGCCTTCTGATGCCCCGCAATAACGCGGGCATTCTCTGCCTGCTGCTTCGGCTGCATCTCACGCAGCGACGTTTTGAGGTCCTCCAGAGAACGTTCGATTTCCTCCGACGTCTCCGCATCCAAGTCGGCCTTCGTCAATGCACTCTTCCGCAGCTCTGTCTCCTTCCGCGCTTGGACGAGTTCCTCCTGTTGCAATTCCGCCTCTTTCGCAGCGGCAACTTTGCCAAACGGATCGAGCGTTGGCAGGAACAGACTTACCAGCATCAGCAACCCTAACGCTGCTGCAAGTTGCGAGGCCCCGCGTGCCCAATGCCAGGGAACGACCGACATTGGCTCAACACTTGGTGCCTTCGCCTCTGCATCACGACCGACCAGCGGTTTGTAGTCTCCCGCTGCATTATCGATCATCGTCAGCGTGAGAAACAGGTCCTGCGTTCCCGCATACGTATCCACACGACGAGCCGCATCGGAGAGCGTCGGTCGCCGCAGCACGATCGCCGTCCCCAACACAGCGATCAGCGGCAGCATCAGAATGGCTGGCAGCGAAAACCAGTCCGGAATCAACCCCGTGAACCGGCTGACCAGCAACAGGACCGCCACCACCCCCGCGAGCGCGAGACACGTCCAGGAACTCACCCGGCTCACACGAGCAGCGTGCAATCGCGTAAGGACACTTCGCAGCAAACTGTCTGACTTTGGAAACTCAATCATAGGTCCATTTCCGAGTAGAACTGCGGTCACTACGTGTCACAGCAAGTGGTCGCTGTCAGATTATTATGCTGATTCAGTATTCACACAACTTTTGGTTGGCGCTTGCGAATTGCTGGAGCGATTTTGATATCCATGACAAGGACGAAACCACTGGCGACTAAAACGCTAAAGCCGATCATTTGAACAGGGTCTGGCCACCAGAGCACTCGGAGTGATTGCCCGAGTGAAAAAACTGATGCCCAGAATATGAATGCAACACCAAAATACACGACGACACTTCGAAATATGGAGTCCGTGATTCTGAAGATTTGCAATTGAGGCCGTTCACCAAGTCTCAGAAACAAATCGTAATAGATCGACGGGACGAGAAGTATGACATAGATCCAATTGGTTCCGAAACGTCTCAGAAACGTATCAACAATGTTGAGTGGAGATGGGATGTCTGAGAATGCATATGCTACTGTAATGGTAAGAATGCCCCACATTATTCGATGAAAGATGGCTGACATGGACTCTCAACCCTTCGTTACTCGGCTTCGCTTGTGTCAATCCACCCGTTGCCGTCTTTGTCCAACTGATCGAATGATTCACGCGGCCCCAGGAACTCGCGCCAGGTGACGTCGCCGTCCTGGTTGCGATCCATTTTTTGGAACCACTCGGGACCTGAGGCCTGTTGTCGCGTGATGGGCATCCGGCGTTCGGCTGTCATTTGGTTCTGTCGTTCGATGCGGACCGCAGGCGGGATGCCGAAGGAGAAGGAGACACGGTACTTGCGGAGTGCCTGTAACTCGTTGGCGTCGAGCAGTCCGTCGCCGTCGCTGTCGTAGGGCTGCATCCGCTCGATGCCCGCGTCGAACTCCTTCTGCGTCAGCCGACGATCGACGTTCTCATCGAGGATCTGAAAAAGCGGTTTGTCGACCGCATCGATCGTCATCTCGGCATAACACTGAGCCAGATAGGCATCGAGCCTCACGAAGCGATCGAGTTCATCGAGGTAGACCTGCCCGTCGCCGTTGAGGTCGACGTCCTCAAACGATGCTCCGTCGACCGCGAGCATGCCGAACTCCTGCGGACCGAGATAGCCGTTCTTGTCGCCGTCCTGTCGGCGAAACTCGATCTTGAGCAGACTGATCTGGTCACTCGCCTGATAACGGTTGTCGCTCGCTGTGAATTCGATCGTTTCGTCTCCCACCTGAAGCGTGAGCCGCTGCTTTGATGTCGATGGCACCTCTCGCACTCGCTCAGACTCCCGCCTGACCCGCTGAAGCGTGACCCGTCGTCTTCGCAGGTCGACCGTGATCTCCGCATCCGGCTGCGGGTGTTGCAGTAGCTGGACAAGTTCCGTCGCATCGAGCAGCGAGTTGTCATCCTTGTCGAACGATCGAAATGTTTCGTCCGACATCGCCATCTGTTGAGACGTCAGTCCGTCTGTGCCGAGAGTCGTGTATGATGCAATCAATCGTTGAGCCAGCGCGGCCAGCGGTTCGCCCTCGTCGAGCACGACAAACTCGCGGTTGTCGTCGTTCGTGGTCGAGGTCATCTGTGCATCGATCATTGACTGAGGGAACGGCTGCAACTCTGCTGGGCTGAACGTCTCGTCGTCGTCGAAGTCATACTGCCTGAGCGTCTCAATCCCCTGTTCGATCTCGTCGCGGGAGATCTGGCGATCGCCGTTGCGATCGAGACGCGGGTGCAACTGCACTGACTGCACGAGCAGTGGCGGTCGCTTGCGGCTGGCGAATCGTTCTCCGAGTAACGGGTCGAGATACGCGGACAGTTCATCCAGCGAGATCGCGCCGTCCGTAGGTGAGAGGTCGAGTTCCGTCCAATGGTCGCCGAGTTTCTCAGCCTCCGCTGCGAATCGTCCTTCGACCGGGATGAGCCTCGCCTCCGCCTCGCTGAGCCGCTCGTCTTTATCCAGATTGAGGGCCTCCAAGAGTACGGCTGCATATCGCTTTCGGACTGTCTGAATGCCGAGTGTGGACGAAGCCAGTTCGACCCGCAGGAAAGCGGGGCCGTCCGATGCGAAGAAAAGCAGATCATAGACGTCTTCGGACACTTCCGCTGCCATGGCCGTCTGCGGGCAGACAGGCAACAGCACGATCAGTACCAGTGAGCGAATGATCACGTGCATCGGGAGAAGTTCTGAGTATCGCATGCGTCAGCGGACCCTGTCTCCAGATTACCCGGCGACCTTTGACCGGTCCATCCGGAAGTACGCCATTGGAGTCGGTTCCGTTGGACAGTAAGCTGGAGAAAGACGTTTCCTTCCTGATTTCAATGAACATGAAAAAAACAGTCTCACTTCGTACACTTCTGAGCGGACTCCTGCTCGGCGTTCTGACAGTCACCGTCCTGATTCGAGCGGTTCCCGGCAAAGATCAGCCGCAAGGACCCGCGGAGTGGGAGACGGACATCCGCCAGTTCGAGGAGCAGGATCGCAAGGCACCGCCCGCGAAGGGAGGGATTCTTTTCATTGGAAGTTCCAGCATCCGGCTGTGGGATCTCAGCCGAGACTTTCCAGACATCCAGCCAATCAATCGAGGCTTTGGAGGTTCTCAGATCGCGGACTCAATCCACTTCGCGGACCGCATCGTCCTGCCCTACGAACCGCGTACGGTCGTCATGTACGCGGGTGACAATGACATTGCAGCCGGGAAGACGCCGCAACAGGTCCACCAGGATTTCGTGACTTTCACTCAGGTTGTCCACAAGCAACTGCCAGACACACGCATTGTCTACATCGCGATCAAGCCCAGTCTGCAACGCTGGAAACTGGTCGAGGCCATGCGCGAGACCAACTCGCTGATACAGGCGAGTTGTCAGGAAGATGAACGGTTAGAGTTTGTCGACATTGACACACCCATGATCGGCGATGATGGCAAGCCCCGGCCCGAACTCTTCGCAAAGGACGGACTCCATCTCAGCGACGAAGGCTACAAGTTGTGGACGAGTCTGGTCCGCCCACATCTGATCGCGTCACCATAACCGGACGCGGACTACGCCACACAAAACCCAGTTCATTCAGCTTGATACGGATTGTCTCCCAAGGGACACATTCGGTCAAAAGCCACCACAGATGAACCCGTCGAGCAACCCTACCATCGCTGCCCGACCGATGCACGTTGAACATCCTCTTGCGTTCTCGATCCGTGAGTTGGATACTGCCTTTCGTGGCTTGGTCCCCCGGTTCGTAGTCCATTCCAAAATCAAACGAACTTTCAAGTCAAGCCTCTCTCGTTCCCCACCCTCAATCCGATCCGAGTGTGGACCATATTTAGCTGTCGCAACAGTGGTGTGCCTCGGCTTGCCAAGTGCGGTTCTTTTGGATTTCAGGGTAAGTAACTGATGAGACATTTTCTCCAGTTAGAAGGTGAGCCGGTGTTGGTGACGGGGGTTGCCAACCGGAAGAGCGTGGCGTTTCATGTGGGCCGCGTGTTGCAAGAGGCGGGAGCCGATGTGCTCTACAGCGTCCGCAGTGAGCAACGGAAAGAGTCGATCCGCAAACTGGTGGGCGATGCACCCATCTATGTCTGTGACGTCGAAGAACAGTCGCAGATCGATCAGCTGCGAGACGATGTGGAACAAGATCGTGGACGACTGGCTGGTTTGTTGCACTCGATCGCCTTCGCGGACTTCTCCGCTGGCTGGTTGCCGTTTCATGAGACGCCTCGCAGTGCATTTCTGCAGGCGGTCGACATCTCGTGCTTCTCGCTGATTGCCATGTCAAACGCCTTCCGCGATCTGCTCGACAGGGAGATGGGGAGTGTTGTGACCATTTCCATCTCAACCACGCGGATGGCGGCTGAGAACTACGGATACATGGCGCCGGTCAAAGCGGCCCTCGACTCGTCGGTCTGCTTTCTGGCGAAGTCGTTCTCCGAATTCTCCAGGATACGGTTCAACGCCGTCTGCCCGGGGCTGTTGAAGACGTCGGCCTCAGCGGGGATCCCGGGGTATGTCGACAGTTACCTCTATGCAGAGGCAGCAACGCTGCGACACGAAGCCGTGCAGACGGAGGAGGTCGCCAATGCGGCCGCGTTCCTGCTCAGCCCGAGGTCATCAGGGATCAACGCTGGGAGCCTCGTGATCGACGCAGGCATGTCGGTGAACTACTTCGACAAACGGCTGATCGATCGCGGGGACATTCGGCAAGAATAGCCGGAATGATTGCTGGACTCAGGGGCAACACGCGAAATGCAATCTCCCCGACGTGTGTGATCGACTCCTGCATTTTCTGACCTGCCCCGAATATCTTGTGCAGGCATTGCGATCTGATGGAAGGCAGCGGCTCATCGGGGGACGCTCGCTTCAGCGGCGTATCCGCTTTGAGAATCCGCGATGTGTTCGTCGATATGTCAGTCGTTGCATGAGGGCCAGCGTTGACCATTGTGCATCGAGACGATGACCGACCGGATGAACGTGATCGGTCAGCTGACGGGAACGGATGCTCGCTAAGGAACAGTCAGGATGGACGGAATTCGGTGCCCGGAGTGCTGCTCCGATCAGGTGTTTCGCAGCCAGAGTAAAGATAAACCCTGGCTACGAGCGATGCTGTGCACCCGCATGCGGTGCCACTGGTGCGGGCTGGCCTTTGTCGCCCCCCTCTGGCAGACCGCCGGCAAAGATGTCGAACCGCCGACAGCACAGCTTCGCCGCGCCGCATAGGTTTGCCGACGTGGAATATCAGATCCGCCTTCGAGTCATATTGCGGCCCAAGCATTTCCTGCTGGACCTCTGCCGAGACGATCAACCATTGATTCTCCTGCTTCGTGTACACCAGCCGTTTTTCTCCTTTGACCACTGTGACGAAAGCCTGAACTAAGATCGCCTTGTGCAGAGCATTGATGGCGACCTGCTTTTAGACGAAAACCGGAATCTACTTCAACCCATGTCGAGAGTGAATCAATTTAAGGGGATGATGGTTAACCTCTACTTTTCAAAACACAACTTTCTTCAGCGGACGAGTACGACCACGCTGCTCGGTTGAACCTGATAGAACTTCGATGCGACGCCTTCCTCGGCACCCGAATCGCAAATGTCGTCAGGAGTGGGCTGGGATGTGTCGATAGCCCTTCGCCACTGGCCCAGGGCTTACGCACCGATTGGTCGACGTAAGTGCTGATGGGAGGGTATGTTCTTGCTGGCGCGAGGTCGAGAGTGAT
>JAGQQG010000055.1 GCA_020426325.1 Planctomycetaceae bacterium
CCCGTAGGTGTCTGGGCAGTGTCTCAGTCCCAGTGGTGGGGGCCATGCTCTCACACCCCCTAGACGTCTTAGCCTTGGTGAGCCATTACCTCACCAACAAGCTGGTATCACGTCGGCCGGTCCACAGGCGGTTGGCCATTTGCTCCGTAGAGATTATCCGGTATTACCTGAAGTTTCCCTCAGCTATCCCGGTCCCGTGGGTGCGTTCCGACGCATTACTACCCCGTTTGCCGCTCCTCCAGTCAGGCTTCACCCCGAAGGGATCCAACTGACCTTGTCGCTCGACTTGCATGCCTAATCCACGCCGCCAACGTTCATTCTGAGCCAGGATCAAACCCTTCAATTGACTGCATATCAGCACCAGCCCGCAAGCGGACAGGTACTGTTTGTAGCAGATGAAAAAGTCTAATCGTTAGGAGCAACACTTTGCGTGGCAAGGATACCTCGCCACAGTATTACTCCCCAATCAGCCAATCAACACGCACAAACGCTGACTCTCTGTTTTTTACAGGGTCACCAACCAAATTGCCAAAGAACAAAGCCGTTCAACCGAGGTAAAACGACCGGGTCCGCTTCTCAGCGGCGAGGGGAATAATACCCGGCTCTCAAAGGATGTCAACTGGCTCAGCCAGCATTTTCTCAAAAACGTCAAACATCCAACGACTCAAGCCTGCACGACAACCTGGATCACCGCAGACAAGCTTTGTGACCGTTGAGAATCTGCTGGTATCAACGAGAGTGTTTGCGGCTTGTCCCAAGCTGTTACTCGCTGTCATTATTGCGGTTGCGTCGCGGCCTTTCACCAGGTCCTCCGCCACGCGGCCCGAATGCTCTCAGGGTCAGCTTGAATTCCTCGCCTTTCATGGACTCAAAGAGGGCCTTCTGGTCGTCTGTCAGAATGCTCAGGATCTCCTCGTCCATCTTCTTACGCAGTTGCTCAACCTTCTCGCGCATTGCTTCGCGATCTCCACCCGGACCACCGGCAAAGGCAGCTCTCATTTCGGCTTGGAGGGCCTCCCGACTCGACTCGATTTTCGTCGCGATTTGATTGCCCTGCTCTTTCGTTAGATTGAGCTTGGTCGCCACATCCTGATCCCTGAGTGCAACCGCCCCTTGCTGCTGAATCGAAATTTGCATCAGACGGTCAAACTGCTCTGTCTTAAGCAACGTCTTGAGTGCCGCCTTAACGGCGTCGTTGTGCTTGGCCTGCCACTCTTCCATCGATTTCCGGAAGGTTTCCCGTTCTTCCTGAGTCAATTCACGGAAGTCTCCGGGAGGTTCAGGGCGACTCTCATTCGTCTCTTCTGCAAGGGCTTGAATGGCCGCGAGTTGATCCTCGTCAAGCTCCACCTCCTCTTGAACCTCTTCGTTTCGGACCAGCCCGAGCAGACCAGGCTGTCCCATCGCTCCGAACTGCCCGAAACCTCGTGGGCCACCTCGCTGACCACGATTCCGACCGCGTTCCGGTCGATCCTGCTGTCGACCGTTGCCGTCCTGTGCATTTGCACTGTTTGCAGCTATTGACAGACTGATCGTGGCAATCGCCAGAAGTAGAATCATGCCGAGTCGTCTCATCTCAGTTCTCCGTTTGGTCTCAGTGTTTCTTGTGTGAGTCGTCGTTGATGACTTTGGGAATGTGAAAGGCTTCCTGCCTGCTATTCCTGAGTCCCGGTCGTTGCCGCGGCGAGTACACAACAAAGTCCCACTGTCCATTGTCCGAAGTGGCGGTGTACCATGAAAGGTGCTGAACGGTATTCTTCAGAGGAATGCTCGTGAACGAATCAACGCAGGACCAGAACCAACACGATTTGCAAGAGCTGCAGCAAGGAGGCTCTCATGCGGCTGCGCGACTGTTTTCAAATTATCGGGATCGACTCGAGCGGATGGTCCGTTTTCGCATGGATTCTCAACTGACAGGGCGCGTGGACCCTGATGATGTCCTTCAGGAAGCATACCTGGATATCGACCGGCGTTTGCAGAGCTACCTTGAGGATCCGGCAGTGCCCGTCTTTGTCTGGATGAGGCAGATTACCTTGCAGACCCTCATCGACAATCACCGTCGGCACCTGACCGCGAAAGGCCGATCCGTCCGGCAGGAGGCTGCACGACCGAACGGGGGAGGAGTCACATCCGTCTCGCTGGCAGGGATGCTCGTAGGGCAGCTGACGTCCCCCAGTCAGGCCATGATGAGGGAAGAGCGGATGGAGCAGGTGAGGGCCGCACTTGATGGCATGGAGGAACTCGACCGCGAGGTCCTGGCGCTCCGACACTTCGAACACCTGACGAATAATGAGGTCGCTGACGTACTCGGCTTGCAGAAGGCGGCAGCCTCGAATCGATACATGCGGGCTCTCGGTCGTCTTAAGCAGGCGCTGAGTGGATGCCTGAGTGAAGGCTAATACTGCTCTCAGGCCCTTCGACATCAATGACAATGAATCCATCATCCCAAGTTCATGATGCCGACCGTGACCCGGTCGATGTGCTCGCAGAGGAGTTTGCAGCTCGTATTCGTCGAGGAGAAACTCCTGCAATCAGCGAATACGTCGGCAGATATCCCGATCATGCTGAACAAATTCAGGATCTCTTTCCCTCTATTGCCCTGCTGGAGCAGTTGGGGTCGCACGGTCACGATGATCGCAATTCCACATCCCGAGCCTCTCACGACCACTTGCCGCCGCATCACCAGATCGGTGATTTCGAGATTCTGCGAGAGATTGGTCGAGGTGGGATGGGGGTGGTGTACGAAGCCATCCAACATTCACTGCGTCGACTGGTGGCTTTGAAGGTCCTCAACTACGGAGCAGTCCACTCGGACAAGCAAGGTCTGCGATTTGAACGAGAGGCACGAGCAGCCGCTCAGTTGCACCACACAAATATCGTCCCCGTTTTCGGAGTCGGCGAGCAGGACGGCCATCGCTACTACGTGATGCAGCGGATTCATGGTCTCGGTCTCGATTCGGTGTTGGCCGAGTTGGCACGCAAGAATCGCGGATCAACCCCCGGTCACGTCTCTGAGGGTGAGGGGTTGTCTTCGGTGTCAGCGGGGGAATTGGCGGCCGTGCTGATCTCCAGCGAGTTGTCGAATTCAACAGCTGCAGGCATCAACCACAGCACTGCGTCGAAAGTTCAAGCTGGCTTCGAGTCCTCTGGGCCGGTTTCTCCATCCGCCAAACAGAGTCCGAGTGCAGGCGGCTCACGTGTGTTTGCCCATAGCAGCTTGATCCTCCAGGACGAAGAATCGGAGACGCTCGGACCACTGAGCGGACAAATACTCACCGACACCCCTGACAATTCTCACATTCGTTCGACATCGAGGCCGGAGAGACGATCGCTCGGTAGAGCGGAGACTTCTTCGGTCGCTCGTCGGACGGATCTTGGTCGACGTTATTGGCGAAACATCGCAAGGGTCGGAGTGCAAGTCGCTTCTGGTCTGCAGTACGCCCATTCACAGGGAACTCTGCATCGTGACATCAAACCGGCCAATGTTCTGCTCGATACGGACGGCACCGCGTGGATTGCAGACTTTGGGCTGGCCAAGGTACTCGAATCAGAGGACGTCACGCGCAGCGGTGACATCGTCGGCACGCTTCGATACATGGCACCAGAACAATTCCGCGGAGAATCGGATGCCCGCAGCGACATCTACAGTTTAGGACTGACTCTTTACGAGATGCTGACGATCGGTCCTGCATACGAGGAGACGAATCGACAGAAACTCCTCGCCCACAAACTGACGCCACATGATCTTCCGTCATTGCGGAAGAAGGTGCCCCAACTTCCTCGAGACCTTGACACGATCGTCCTCAAGTGTGTCGCCTTTGAATCGAAGAATCGGTATGCAAGTGCCGGGGCACTGGTCGCCGACCTTGAAGCCTTTCTGGATGACCGACCAATTCGTGCGAGACAGACGTCGACCGTCGAACGACTTTGGCGATGGTGCAGACGCAATCCCACGGTGGCTGCCCTCTCAGGTGCCCTCGCTTCGTTGCTTCTGTTAATTGTTGGTCTTACATCTGCCGGCTTCGTGCATGAGCAACGGCTGCGAGAACAAGCAGACAGCGAGCGTGTGAAAGCAGAACGCATCGCGGACGTGGCATTTGAGGCGTTCGACTCACTCGGCCGGTCATTTGTCACAGATGACTTCGCGACCACCATTCAATTCGACGAAGAAGGAGAGGCCATCGGCGACGAAGTCCGCGTGCCTGTGATCTCATCGGAAACCGCCGCGTTTCTGGAACAGGTGCGGTCCGCATTCGATCAACTGGCAGACGTCGCGGGAACGGACGATCGATTTCGTGACTATGCAGCAAAGGCTGATCTGCGCGCGGGGGAACTCCATCTTCGGATGAACCAGTGGTCAGAGGCTGAAGAGGCATTCAGCAGAGCCATCAAGATGTATGAATCGACTGCGTCTACTCAGGACAACGCCGAGATAAGACTGCGACTTGCGAAACTCTACAACGGGCTGGGAATTTCCACACACTCACACAGCAGGCATGACGAGTCCCGTGAGGCTCACGAGAGAGCATTGACGCTACTTGAAGGTCACATCAAACAGCCTGAGGAGAGGTTTGAGCTTGCACGAACACACTATTTACTCGGTCGGTGGCCGTTTGGTCCGGGCTCCCAGGGCCCGCGGTCAAATCGCGGCATCATACGACGAGTCCGGGAGAATCGTGGCCACGGTTCAAGACACGAAGGAGAGCAGTCCGAGGCACTCCAGCATCCCCCGAGACCCCCAGGTCCGCCTCATCCTGAATCACCTCCGCCTCCAAAACCGAGTGAACGACGTCCAGATTCCGGAAGAACTTCGGACGAATTGCAACATCTCAGTACGGCTACCGACTTGTTCGCGGAATTGGCAGATGAGTTCCCTTCGTCACCAGAATATCGATTCTGGCTCGCACAATGTCACCTTGAGTCTTCACACCACATGCCTGATCAGACGGGTGACAACAATGATCAGCGGATGACAGCGATCGCTCTTCTGGAGGAACTGGTTGAGGCTCATCCAGACAAGCCGGACTATCTGTATCGACTCAGCGAGGCCTATGGGCAGAGTTACGGCGAATGGAATCGCCTCGGTCACAGAATCGACGAAGGAGAATCCAAACAGGGAGAGTGGGTCCGTCCCAAGGACCAGGCCGCACAGGTCGAACATGACCTACGCGAGGCCCTCAGAGTGTCGGAGCTTTTGATCCGTCAACAGCCTCATGTCCCGGCATACGCCGTGTCCAATCTCTTTTTGAACATGGCACTTGCGGACGTACTCCGATCTGAGGGCAAACCGGCTCAAGCTCGCGAGTATTTTGAACAGGCGGTTGCTGCACGTAATTCCGCTGTGAAGAATCTTCCCGAAATGGACGGCTTCTTCAGAGGCATGGAGCAGGCGATCGAACACCTGCGAGTCAAGCAGTTGATGGCGGAAGAGAACTACGCTGCTGCAAAGGACGTGTTAACAGCAATCCTGGCTCGTTATGAATCTGATGCTCAGAGGCTGTCGCAGAGACTCGGCAGAGAACCACGTTTCAGCCGTCGAGCAGAGCCTGTCTTCCGACAGCTGCTCACGTGCCACGAGAAGTTAGGTGAGTTCGAGGAGGCAGATGAGGTGCGAGCGGTATTGGCCGAACTGAGAGACGATGATCGCTTCAATTATTGGAGAGAGTCGTACCGACGTGAGGTGAACGAACGCTGAAAGTGCATTATAAGCGAGCGTATGTTGGTCGAAGGCCCGATCACCAACAGGCTGATTGACGATTCCATTCGGTTCCCCCCATACTGATCTCATCGAATTCTTCACTGTGCTTCACGGTCACTCCTTGGCATCACCCAATGAATCAGACCATTCTAAAACTTATCGTCCTCCTCGCCATATGTTCGCCCTCCCTGCTCAATGGAGGAGAGCATCCGCACATCGTGTTGATTATGGCGGACGACATGGGGTATGGCGATCCGACCTCTTACAACGCGAACTCGAAAATTTCGACGAGGCACATCGACGGACTTGCAGCCGATGGGATGCGGTTTACCGATGCCCATGCTCCCGCGGCATTGTGCGTCCCCACGCGATACGGCCTGATGACGGGGCGGTATCCCTTTCGGATGCCGAATGTCGAAGATCGTCATCCTCTGATCACAGCGGATCGCATGACGATTGCGACTCTGTTGCGAGACAACGGCTACGCGACTCACATGGTCGGCAAGTGGCATCTTGGATTCGACTTCGCTGACATCAGTGGTGAACACCACGGCGGACCTGTCGACCGCGGTTTTGACAAATACTTCGGCATCCCCCGTTCTCTCGACATTCCGCCCTATTACTACATTCAGGATCGAATGCCCGTCAGTCCTCCCACGGAGACCATTGCTGCAAACGACAGCGTCGCTGAGGGATGGACGAGAATTCAGGGAGCGTTCTGGCGAGAGGGGGGGATCGCTCCGGACTTCAAGCACGTTGACGTGCTCCCGCGGTTTGCTGACGAGGCCGTTCAAGTCATTGATCAACATGCAGCAGCCGAGACGGGTGAACCGTTGTTTCTCTACTTCGCACTTCCTGCACCGCACACTCCCTGGATGCCCACGAAGGAGTACATTGGCAAGAGTGGTGCTTCGACGTACGGCGATTTCGCGTTGCAGGTCGACGATTGCGTTGGCAGCGTCCTGTCTGCTCTCGAGCAACATGGGATGACTGATGACACGCTCGTGATCTTCACGAGTGACAATGGACCGGTGTGGTTTCCTCACGACGTCGAGAGGCTGGGGCACGCGTCAACGGGGCCGCTTCGAGGGATGAAGGGAGACGCCTGGGAGGGAGGTCATCGTATGCCCTTTCTCGTCCGGTGGCCTGGCAGAGTGCAGAAGGGAACCGTCAGCGACCAACTCATCTGTCATGTCGACTTGTTGCGGACCTTCTCGGAGATTCTTGGAGTTCAACTTCCGGAAACCGAAGGAGTCGATAGTCATAGTTTCCTGTCGGAATTGATGAGAGACGGCGAGCCAAGCTCGCTTCGAATGTCACTCATCTCCCAGTCGTCCAAAAAGGTGTTGGCGATTCGCAAAGGGCCTTGGAAGCTGATCCCGACACGTGGATCGGGTGGGTTCACCAAAACGGATGAGAGGGAGGATGGCCCGCCTGGCCAGTTATACCGTCCGGATATGGACTTAGGTGAATCGAACAACCTGTGGAACGAGCATCCTGAAGTGGTCCAAGAACTTACCAACGAATTGAAAGCAATTCATGACGGGCACCGGACCACTCCATCGAGTTGACCTGTTTCTGACACGACCGATTTGCTCTAATTCTCAGCTCACAACTTGGAAAAACTTAGCGGCAGCAGGGAGGC
The DNA here is from genome assembly GCA_020426325.1 of Planctomycetaceae bacterium. Classification (GTDB taxonomy): domain Bacteria; phylum Planctomycetota; class Planctomycetia; order Planctomycetales; family Planctomycetaceae; genus JAHBXU01. The sequence continues at coordinate 7,344 of JAGQQG010000055.1, forward strand.
GAGCCGTGCAACAACACATCGTACATTCACCCAAACCCTTGCGGATCGTGGTTCTGCAAGGTGGCGATTCGGCCGAACGTGAGATCAGCCTGAAGAGTGGCGCAGCTGTCACAGAAGCACTTGCTCGAAGAGGACACCGGGTTTGCGCGATCGACCCGGCTGAGACTCCGCTGGAGACCGTTGACTGGCCTCGATTTGACGCAGCATTTATTGCCCTGCATGGTCAGTTCGGGGAGGATGGTGCTGTTCAAACACTCCTGACCGGTTGGGGAGTTCCCTATACGGGAAGTCGTGCAGCCGCTTCTCGGCTGGCATTCAGCAAGTCGGCCTCGAAGGAACGTTTCCTGTCGAATGGCGTGCCAACACCTGAGTATCGTCTGGTTCATTTCTCCGATTCACGTCGGTACTTGCAGCAAGTCGCAGAAGAGTTGGGATACCCGGCGGTCATGAAGCCCGACGCCTCTGGTTCGAGCTTGGGTGTTTCCATTCTCGACACTCCAGATCAACTGACTCAGGCAGCCGAGAAATGCTTTGAACACGGGCCTTTTGGGCTACTCGAGCGTTTCATCGCGGGAACTGAGTGGACTCTTGGGTTGTTCGACAAGCTCTGTCTGCCATTGATCCGCATTGAGCCTCGACAGGAGTTTTACGATTTTCGAGCAAAATATGAGGATGACGGAACCGGATATTGCCTGGAGACCGGGCACTCGCCAGCGGAGTTAAGTGTGATTGAACATGCCGGCGCAGCGGCTGCCCGCGCCATCGGAACCAAGGGAATCGCGCGGGTCGATTTGCGAGTGGACGCGGCCGGGAACCCTTGGGTCCTCGAAGTCAATACGGTGCCCGGGTTTACGAGCCACAGCCTTGTCCCCAAAGCAGCACAGCGCTTTGGCTGGTCATTTGACGAATTGTGTGAACGGGCGGTCCGGTCGTGCGTGACGCATCATCTGAGAGGGCCGCACAAATCACAAGATCGGGCGAATAAACGCTCAAAGCTCTCCCTCCGCGAAGCCAGCTGAGGAACGCTCGACCAACGGCGGCTTGAGTGACGATGACGGTTGTGTCAGATGTTGCGCGCGGTACGGACTGCGCGAAATCACCATACGATCTCTCCTCAGTGAAGCAGCTATCGGATGTCCGATGCGAAGAAATCCCGACGAAAGGCGAAGGCTGCTCCCAAGCCTGAGTCCCGACCGTCGCGCGTTGCTCGTATCCTGGGAGTCCTCTGGCAGCCCTTTCCACTACTGACAACGGCGCTTGCCCTCAGCGCTGTCATGTTCTGGCCAGAAATTGTCCGTCAGCTGCCCGATCTCAGGGACCGACCGGAGTATCAACTCTCCTGGTCACGAATCACCACGAGTCCTGCGGGGAGATGGGTCCCCCCCGATCTCGTCTCCCAGGTTCAGAAGAGAAGCGGTCTGCCCGACCCGCTGCCCATGCTCGATGAGGGACTTGTCGAAAAACTTTCCTTTGCTTTCGCGAGGCATCCCTGGGTGGCAGAGGTCCAGTCGGTCGCAAAAACCGGCCCTCAAGACATTATCGTAAAAATGCGATTCCGTGCACCGGTATTGATGGTGCGAACCAGGTATGGGCTGTATCCCGTTGACCGGGAGGGAATCCTGTTGCCTCCGTCGGATTTCGCGGCGTCGGACGCCGAGCGCTTTCCTGTTGTCGATCAGGTTCGATCCGTTCCCAGCGGCCCGGCCGGCACCACTTGGGGAGACGAGTCGGTCCACGGAGCAGCCCGCCTGGCAGAAGCCCTGACCAGCGAGGGATCTCGTACATCCTCCTGGGAGTCATTCGGCATGGCGAAGATCAGTGTGCTCGCCCCGAATCAGCCTGCCACATCGATGGACGAAGTCACGCTGGAGATCACCACCAATGACCACTCACAAATCGTCTGGGGACGTCCCCCGGGTGCCGATGCTCTTGAACCAACCGTTGAGCAGAAGTTGCTTCGGTTGGAAAAACATCTTCCCAGGTATGGGGAAACTGGATGGTCATCATCACCGGTGAGGCTTGATGTCAGATGGTGGGATGTCATTGACAAGGTCGAGCTTTCCCAGGAGACCGAGGCTCAGAATCACTGAGACTTCAAGATCTCGCACCAGGGCAATCGCACGTTCAAGTCGCACGAATCACCCTTGAAAATGTGCTTTCCTCACAGTAGCTGGACTCGCCAGAGTTCAGACTGATGAGCGACAACTGATGTGACGGCTGAATTCTGGTGAATCCAGCTACTTCGTACGTGCGATTGCTATGAATCTAGCATTGTGTGAAGCAACAGAGTCGCAATTGCGCAATGCTCGCTGGGAGATCAGCGGATCTGTTCCATGTCTTCGCGGGTCAGACTGCCCCCGGTGCGGAGCACTTGCTCGTTCAGACGGACAACCCAGTCCTCTACTCCTGAGTCGTGCATCTGCCGAAGCGTGGCTTCGATGTCGTATTCGACACGACGAAGATGGACCGTGCCATTCTCAATGATTGCGTAGGCCGCGCGCGGATCGCCGTCTCGCGGCTGACCGACACTTCCCGGATTCAGCAACTGTTTGTCCTCGAGTTGGAGATGACATTGAATGTGCGTATGTCCGACGCACACAAAGTCGGCCTGGATTCCCTGGAGGCGCTCGTTCCACGCGTCGGGATCGTCGGAGAGATACTCATCCATCGGGTCGCGTGGTGTGGCATGGACAAGAAAGAACGTCGTTCCATCAATTTCAACGTGTTGCGTGACTGGAAGACGGGCCAGATACTTCATCCGTCTGTCGTCGATAAGTTCCCAATGCAGCGGTCGGGTGGCGGCTGCCAGTCGTCGGAACCCGCGGCCTCCGCGCGGGGCGATCCGTTGAGCGACAGCATGGTCATGATTCCCCCGAATCCCGGCAGTGACGTGTTGCTTGGCCCAGGTAATGCAAGGGACTGGATCGGTTCCGTAATCGACGATGTCGCCTACAAACAGGCAGGCATCGAACGGCTCTCGAATCGCAGCCAAAGCCGGCCAGTTTGAATGAATATCAGCAACAACAAGAATTCTCATCCGGATCGCTCTTGCTCACGAATCGACCAAATTTTGAAAAAGGGGTTCCTCAGGTGGGGACCGGCGATCACAGCTTGACGGCTGTTGATCAGAGTCGGTCTAATGGATGATGTCAAGGACGGTTATGGCGAACCGTGGGCCGAGCTGCTCTCCTCCAAGTGGTCCCCATGGTCTGAATGAAGCGGGGAACCCTGATGGCTGGCAGCTCACTCCACAATCTTTCTCTCCGGGATAAACTGAAGGACGTTGAGAAGCTCACTCGTGAACTGAGTGATCACCTCGGACGGGGGTTCATCCCCAAAGTTCAATCTTTGCGACGACTTTCGCGTCGCGCCACTCATCCTGATCAGAGAGATTCGGTGTCAGACGCTGCGATCCGTGAATCTGTCGCTGCTGTCCTGAAAAGTGATGAGTACGCCCAGGAACTCTGCCAGAAAACACGAGATTATCTTCGGTCAATTCAAGCTGACGTTGACGGAATGTTCAACACTTGAGGCGGCCAGGACGTATGCTTAGGGAACAATAAGTGCTGAATCGCCGTCGAATGGTGTGATCCCGTCAAGTTTCCGTCGCGATGGTGATTGAAAATTTCTTCCTATGACTTCAGACGGATCATCACGCTCGGCAAATCCACTCGGCTCGTCCCTGGCGTTCGTCAGACCGATGCCCAGGCGACAGGATTCCGTGGCGTCGCAGTCAGAGTCATCCTTCGAAATCACCCCGTTCCAACCCGAAGCCCGGTCGGCCAACGAACTGTGGTGCCAGCTGCAACCGGATGGGACGGACGGCAGCCATCAGCAAACATCGATCTCAAATTGCCAATTGGGCCATTTTCGTGTTGAGGAGCAGATTGGCCGTGGCGGAATGGGGGCCGTCTATCGGGCAGTGGACACACGGCTGGATCGTGTGGTGGCCTTAAAAGTGCTGTCCCCTTCCCAGTCGAACGACTTCGGTTCTGTCGAACGGTTCCGAAACGAAGCTCGCGCTGCTGCCCGAATGGATCATGACAACATTGCGAGAGTTTATTACGTCGGTGAAGATCAAGGGTTGTGGTTTATCGCGTTCGAATTTGTTCATGGAGGCAATGTCAAGGAGCTGATTGAACGCCGTGGGGCAATCAACCCTGCTGACGCTGTCAACTTCGCACTTCAGATCGCTCAGGCGCTGAGGCACACGGACGCGGCTGGTGTCGTGCACAGGGACATCAAGCCGTCAAACATCATCATCACCCCCTCGGGGCGAGCCAAATTGGTCGATTTGGGGCTCGCGCGAAAACGCGGTCCCGAAGCATCCCATGATCTGACCGTCGATGGCACCACGCTGGGAACTTTTGACTATATCTCTCCCGAACAGGCCAAAGATCCGAAGAAAGTCGACGTCCGCAGTGACATCTACTCCTTGGGCTGCACACTGTATCACATGCTTACCGGTGAGCCGCCCTACCCCAAGGGGACCATGCTCCAAAAGCTCCTGGACCATCAAGCGAAGGGAATCCCCGATGCTGCTGACAAGAATCCCCGGATTCCACAGGAGCTGTCCGCCGTTGTTCGCAAGATGATGGCCAGCGAGCCGAGTGACCGATATGCGTCCCCGGAACAGTTAATCGACGACTTGCGACTCATCGCCCATCTCTTCGGCTTAAAGCCTGCAACCATGGGCGATGAGCAATGGGTCCGCCCCCGGAAGACAGCCGGATGGGAATTGTGGAGACAGTACAGCGGGTGGTTGATCTCCGTTGTCCTGCTGTTGATAACGGTCTTTGTGATCGATTACACGCAAGAAGTTCCTATGACAGAAGGTTTGGAATTTGAACCCATCGAGTCCTCGAACGTTATCCCCAAAGAAGAAGCTGATTCATCCGAATCGGTCGCGAGTTCGTCAGGCCCTCCCGCATCTCGCAGAGTTGATCTTGATCAACAGCCAGGAACCCAGCCAAGTGCAGTTAATTCACAGCAAGTCCAAGAAGGGACTGACGTTTCAACTCTTGATTTGCAAGCCTCACCAGTCGATTCACGGAATATGGCCAAATCAACAGGTCAGAGCCCTTTCGTGATCGAGGAGTTTCCGTTCGACAACCCGCAACTGAGTCCACAGGATGAGATTCCCGCACCGCTGACATCTGTGTCACCGCCACCACTTGATGGCATTCCCGGTCCTCCAGAAAATCTACAAGTTCGGGAAGGTTTGATGGATGGAGATGCCGGCGAAGCAACACCCGTTCTCGATCTAGGAGCAAAGAAGACTCCGGCTGAGCCATTCACCGTCATGGTCAACGGAGTCCGACGAAAGACCTATGCAACACTTGAAGCAGCCTGCACCGAAGCAATGGATGGTGCGTCAATTGAGCTTGATTTCGATGGTGAAACTGCAGACGCTCAACGTCCTTTGAAGGTCATCGGCAAACAGCTGCGGATTCTGCCTGCCCAAGGTCGACGCCCAACGCTTCGATTCGCGGCGCCTCCAGAATGGCAACTCGGCAGATCCTTTGATGCTGTCCGGATGATCGAAGTCTCTCAAGGATCGTTAGAGATTTACAATCTCGACATTCAGTTTGAAGTTGCCTCTGAACTCAACATCGAACAGTGGTCACTCATCTCGCTCAAAGATGCTGACGAGTTGTCTTTAAAAGGGGTTTCAATTACGGCCGTTGACGCAAAGGCAACTTCTGTGGCGATTGTCGAACTGACTGAGTCCGTCGCGGTTCCATTCAATGAGTCTTCACCTTCGCCGATGCAGATCAATGTGGAGGATTGTTTTGTGCGTGGACACGGAGATTTCCTGCTGGACCGAAACATCGACTCAATCGTGTTTTGGATGAATAACGTGGCCGTTGCTCTTGATGGAACACTCGTTCGCCTGGAGGGCACTGATCAGGGCCAGGTTACTCCCGACATGGGCGAGAAGCATGTCGTTCAGCTCGAACTTAAGAATGTCACCGCCTGGCTGAAGCAGGGACTTGCCAATTTTGATGTCCAAACGAATTTCGATGTCCCTGAATTGAACATCGACGCGGAAGACAGTGTGATTGCGATCGCTTCCTCTCATCCCCTCATCAAGATGCAGGGCCAATTGAATCTGTTCGATTTCGATGACCGCCTGGAGTGGTCGGACCAGGGAACGTATCTGCAAGACACGGGTGTTGCTGAGGACGATCCCTACTGGCAAATCGTGTCGCCCGATGGTAAGCGAAACCTGAATCGTGCAGACTTCAACGGTCGCTGGAAACGCCGGAGTTCTGTCGCCCAACGCAAGCCCGAGCAACTTATCAAGGTGCAACCGGGAATCCCCTTTGATCAGATCTTGGCAGCGGATCTGGAGTTGTTTCAAGATGATGAAAATCCGGCAATTGGTGGGGCCATTGACGGCACTGATGCAGGTGTCGACATGAACTCGTCCCGGTTTCGGCAGCTGCAAAGTTTGACCGATCAGCGAGAATCACCTCCCGAATGGCCCTGATACAAAGCCTTGATACCGGGTTCCTGCTGAGCATAGCCCTTACAATTGATTCGTCCGGATTAAACATCAAGAGCTACCAGATCAGAACGATTTCAAGGTCTCGGACGGCCTGTTTCAATCGTGTCTGGACGGATCGTTTCCCGATGCCTATGGTATTGGGAGGGCTGGGTCTGATTGATCTGTACACGACAATCAGGCATGTCCCCTCGATCCTACCTGATGACGGTCATTTTCAACCCTCAGCGGGGTTGCTGACAGTCTGAGACGCCCTGTCTCATTCGTACGAGAGAAGTCCCTCCTTCAGATTCCTCCCTGCCTGTCAACAAACGCCCTCCCCCGACGTTTGTTGATGAAGAAGAAATCACCAACATGACGGGCCTCCATCGCTTGATCCTGGACATAGCCGCGCCTGAGAGGTGTCCTCAACAGAGACTCGCTCTCATTGTCCCAGCTGCCCTGGCACTCCTGCTTTGTTGTGCCGTCACCTTTCCTTTGACATCAACGACAGCAACAAGGTCTCTTTCCACGGATTACATCACAGCACCAGTTCAGAAGGGACCATTGCAGCACATCCTCCATGAGCAGGGACGCATCGACAGCTCTGACAATTACGTGGTCGCCAGCGAGTGTGAATGGACCAAGGCCATCATCCGTCTGATTCCCGAAGGTCAATGGGTTGAGAAAGGCGACATCGTCGTCGAGCTTGATTCCTCCGAACTTCAAGACCGGCTGAGGCAACGAGAGATTCTCATCATCAATGCACAGGCTGCACTGGTTCAGGCGCAGGAAGTCGTTCGACTCCAAAAGCTGGAGAATGAAAGCGCGATCGCAAAAGCACAACTGACTAAAAAACTGGCGGATCTCGACTTGAGGAAGTACATCAAAGGCGACTTCCCCAAGGAACTGAAAGCAGGTGAGGGAGCCGTCGCACTGGCAGAAGAAGATGTGACTCGTGCTCGAGAACGATACGAGTATGTCGCCTACATGGCTAAGAAAGGCTACGAGAGCCCGTCTGCCGTTGAACAGGAACGGATCTCCACGCTGAAGTATGAGCAGGCCCTCAGCAAGGCAAAGAGAGATTTGGAGTTACTCGTCAAATATACATCGCCACGGAAAATTGAGGAGTTGAAATCGCTTGCATCCAAAGCTGAACAGGAACTGGCGCGAGTTGACAAGACGGCAGAACTTGCACTCGCGAACCGTGAAATCCTGGTCACTCAGCGCGAGTCCCAATTGAAGAACCACCAGGACTACGCGGACCGAATGATTCGGAATATCGCCGCCTGTACAATTCGAGCGCCTTTGACCGGTGAAATCGTGTACGCCAACGAAGGCAGCCGACGCAACGAAATTCTTGAAGGCGAGATGGTCCGCAATCGTCAGGAAGTTGTGCGGGTTCCCAATCTGGATCAACTTGAAGTCGATGTCCGTATCCACGAGTCGCAAATTGAAGGGATCGTCAACGGTCTGAGTGCCTCCATTACACTTGATGCATATCCCAATTTGCTTCTCAATGGTGAAGTGACCTCTGTTTCCAGCGTGCCGACGAACGGCACTGGTTACAACTACGATTTCAAGGAGTACGACGTGACCGTCCGCCTGGTCGGCCCGTCTGATCAACTGGAGGGCCTGATGCCCGGCCTCAATGCCAAAGTGGACATCCACGTTGCTGAACGTCGTGATTGCCTTCACATCCCCGCGCAATCCGTTGTTGAAATCGCCGGAGAACTGGTCGTGTTTGTCAACACGGACCAGGGGATCGAACATCGTCAGATTCAGGTCGGCATGAAATCCGATACAGGTGTCGAGGTGCTCTCTGGGTTGCAGCAGGGTGAAGAGGTCCTACTCGGCCCAAGGACAAACTGCAGTGAACAAATTGCCGTGCTCCGTGAACAGTTTGGGAGCGAGACCCGTGTCGATAACATCGGGGGATGATCAGCATCGCGTGACAGGGACGTTCGAAACTGGGAGCATCTACCCGGGTGATCCCGGCCACGGCAAGAGAAAAGCGTGATGCTCGAATAGACCGGCTGTGCCATGTGCTCCAATGAACTGCGTGAAATACAGCAGGAAGACGAATGCAGCCAATATTGGCAGCATCCCCAGTCGAGCCAGCCAACGCAAGCCCCACGGCGAGGCCTTCCCATCCAACTGACGTTTCAGCGCACGATAGTAGGCCCAACCCGTGATGATCTTCGCCGGATAGATACTGACGATGAACACGACCGTGATGAGCCAGTAGGCATCCTGCGGCAGGATTGCGACCTTCAGTAGGTAGAGGGGCAACGCAAGCACATACACGATTGCGATCGCCAACCACCACGCAAGCGGTGCATGCTTGAACAATCTCCGCACAGTGCGAAGGTGGAACATCGACCGAAAACGCTGTTCCGTCGCATACCGTGCTTGCAGAAATGGCATCCAAGAGAGAGTCAGAGCCAACAACGCACCACCGATCAAGGTGAGCATCCCCTGTGGTTCCTGGGGACCTTCCGCGTTCGCCATGGCAGCGAACAAGGCAGTCGGAGTCAGCAGCCAGGCGATACCGCCCATCAAGCCACGCAGTCCCAGCCAAAAGTAGTGCTTGATCCTTAACTCTGAAACAAACTCACGCACCCGCTGCGATGCTGTGTCGAGATAGTCTCTCGATTTCAGGCGTTGCCAGAACCACTGGAGATTCTTGATTGGCCTGAAGAAACAGCTCAACGATCCGCCGCGGGCCAACGCCAGACAAAGGTGGACAGTCACGATCACCCACATCACGTTCAACAAGAGATGCAATCTCGTATCTGACGGCGAACCGGCATCGATGAGTCTCGCGTCCGCAGTCGCACCTGCTAACAAACGCAACGGGATCAGCCATAACCAAATCCCCAGCACGATCGAGCCGAAACGCGGTGCCAAAGGCAACAGCGGAAACCCATCCCGAAGACGACCGCTGCGCCCCACGCGACCTTCGACATCGAGCAGATATCCCAGTGCAATCAGATTGACCAACGGGATTGCTGCAATCACTGCCAGCAGCACAATCAGGCTGGTCAGACCAAACAGAAGCTGTACGGCCCAAAGCAATGCAGCAATCGGATGCCGCCACGGAACAGGAAACGGTGGGAGCCTTGTCTCGTTTTCCGTAAGAAAGACATCCTCAATCGCAAGAGCGTCACCAATTGAATCGGAGTGCGAGGACGGGGGACCTTGCTCGTCGACCGCATTCAGCACGACTTCGCTCTGTAGAAGTGTTTCGGGCATCGGTTCCCCGGAAGCGGCACCGCTGGAACTCGTGGTGTTTCGTGTCGTCGAACGATGTTCTTCGGCTGACGTCATCTCATGAGTACCGATGTGCACTTCGTGAAGTTTCAGACGAATTCCTGAAACGAGGCATTTTCCCGTCAGGTAGTATTGTCGGCCTGTCAAGACTCACCAAGTTGTCCCGTGGTTTCCGCTTCGCATTCGCGAACAACAGAAGGCCATGATTCGTGTGGTCAGCACGAACAACCGTTACGCGACACGACGATGAAACGTCTGCTTCCGCCTGCCGTTGTTGTTCTTGGCGTCGCCCTGTTGACGGCGATTGCCTCCTCGACATCCGTGCGCCAAGGGCCGCAGGGATCATCGACTGCTGACTTCACGAACCTTCACACAGCCGTACGCGATGTCGATGCTGAACTCCAGCGTCGATGGCAGGAGTTGGGCCTGACGCCCGCTCCGCCCGCTGACGACTTGCAAGTTCTCCGTCGACTGTCGCTCGCACTTCACGGCACCATCCCGTCACTGGAAGAGATACGGCAATTTGAAGCCGACGATCAACCGAATCGGCTGCTGCGTTGGACGGCAAGCATGCTCAATGACTCACGGTTTGCAGACTACTTCTCGGAACGGCTCGCCCGTTCGTACGTGGGAGTTGAAGAGGGGCAGTTCGTTATCTTTCGCAGAGATCGTTTCACCCACTGGCTGAGTGAACAACTCAGGCCGACGAACCCGGAAGAAAGACGTCCCTATGATGCAATCGTGCGGGACATGATCGCAGGACGGGGCGTGTGGACCGGAAAGGGAGAAGTGAACTTCATCACCGCTGGATTTGCCAATGGTGATTTTGACGAAAACAAACTGACCGCTCGCACGGTCCGCGCGTTTCTTGGTCAACGGATCGACTGTGCGCAGTGTCACAATCATCCTTTCGACACGTGGACGCAGGACCAGTTTGAAGGACTTGCAGCCCATTATGGACAAGTCCAACTCACTCTCGGAGGCATTCGGGACCCGACCGGTCACCTGTTCGATCTCCCACTTGAATCGGTCTCCGAGTTCTCGTCCGCGTCGGTCTCGGCGGAACTCCGCAAGACGTTTCGGGACCACCAGCAAAGACTACGAAAACACGCCGCCATCGAAGTCGTGACGGACGATGCTCTCTGGCTGGTGAAGGACGCTCGAGAGAGTGAGGACGAGTTGGAACCTCGTTTCGTCGTTCGCCGCGTTCCGGACGTCCTGGCGGTCAGCAATAGCGATGGGGAGTATCTCGTTGAAGATCGCAACACACTTGCCCAACATCTGGTCGATCCCGCTGTCCCGTTTCATCCGGAATGGTTGGGAACCGAGGGCAATCGACGCGAACGGCTCGCCGTGTGGGTCACTCATCCGGACAACAGGCGGTTCGAGAGAGCGATCGCCAATCGTGTCTGGGCACTGCTGTTTGGTCGCCCATACCTGAGTCACCGACCAGTCGATGATCTTCCAAGTCCCGATCTCTCCGGCGAGACCGACGACACACACATGCTCGATATTCTGGGACACGATTTTCGTGAGCACGATTGCGACCTCAGGAGGCTCGTGCAGGTCATCGCAGCGTCACAAGCATTCCTTATGGATTCGCTGATTGATTGGGAAGAGCCCGAGAAAGTCGAGGCGGCGCAAGCGGCATGGGCAGTGTTTCCCATCAATCAACGTCGCCCGGAACAGGTCATTGGTGCCATTCTGCAGGCCAACTCCATTAAGACGATCGATCAGAATTCGCACCTGTTTGTGCGGTTCCGCCGGTTCATCAACGAACGAGATTTCCTCGACGAATACGGTGACCTCGGTGAAGACGAGTTGTCGGACAGAACTGAAACGATCTCCCAAGCCCTCCTGCAGATGAACGGGAAGTTTGCCAAAGACATGACCGCAGAAGAGGCTTTCTCCGCCCCCGGTCGCATCGCGAGTTATTCGTCGACACCGGAGAAGCTTTTGGAGAATTGTTTCCTCACCTGTTTGACGCGGCGCCCCACGGACGAGGAAAAGGCTCATTTCCTGCCTCAACTGGAGGGGGAACAAGGTTCGAAGAAGGGAGTTGTCCAAGACATCTACTGGGCCTTATTCAATTCACCCGAGTTCTGAGCTGAAGCTGACATGACCTTATTTCAATCTCATGACCTGACGCGCCGCGAGACTTTGAAGCTCGCAGCCGGGCTGGGGGTGTCATTCCTGTTACCTGGAATGGAACTTCGGGCAGCTGAGCGTCGTGGGGACGAGCGGCCGCGGTCGCTCATCACACTTTGGATGGCCGGCGGTCCCAGCCAGTTGGAGACATGGGACCCGCATCCAGAGTCCAAGCACGGCGGGCCCACCCGAGCAATCTCGACCACAATTCCCGATCTGAAGATCGCCCACCATCTTCCGCAGATGGCCGAGCAGATGCACAAGCTCTCCGTGATTCGTTCGCTGGTCTCGAAAGAGGGAGACCATCAACGGGGAACATATTTTGTGCAGACAGGCTACCGCCCCGAGACAACCGTTGTGCACCCCTCTCTCGGATCGATTCTCACACAACAGAGGCCCGATGATCGTGTCGAGATTCCCATGCACGTCTCGCTCGCGACCGGCGATGGGTTCGTCGTTCCCCGGGGAGGATACCTGGGGGACGAGTACGACGCGTTCCGGATCTACGATCCGGGCCACAACATTCGTAACATGCGACAGCCCGTCTCTGATGAACGACAGGACCGACGCCTTGCGAACCTGGAAGTCGTCGCAAGGACGTTTCGCAAGGGACGCGAGCGTCAGGTTGATGAGACGTTACATCAACACATGATCGAACGCGCATTGACGATGATGTTATCGGAGCAACTCAAAGCATTCGAATTGGACGACGAGCCGCAGGCGGTCATCGAGCGGTACGGAGACAGCAGATTTGGACGCGGTTGTCTCGTCGCCCGTCGTCTCGTGCAGCAGGGAGTGCGTTCCATTCAAGTTGTATTGCAGGGGTTCGATACGCATGCCAACAATTTCGAGGGGCATGAAATTCAATGCGCGCAGCTTGACCCGGCCTTCGCGTCTCTCGTGCAGGACCTCGAGGAGCACGACCTGCTGCAATCGACCATCGTACTTTGCATCGGCGAGTTTGGACGCACTCCCAAGATCAACGCACTCGACGGTCGTGACCATTGGCCACAGGGATTCTCTTGTGTTGTCGGTGGGGGTGGACTGAAGTCGGGAGTGGTTATCGGTGGCACCGATCCCGATCGAGCGGCTCGCGAACAGGACCGCCCCGACAATTCCCGCTCTGCCACAGATGATCCGGTACAAATCCCGGACCTGTTTGCAACCATCCTCAAGCAGATGAATATCTCTCCGGACAGGGAAATCATCACCCCGATCGGTCGACCGATCGCACTCTGCGAGGGGACGCCAATCGAGCGTCTCATGGGATGAAAATCTGGTAAATGGCTCGAAATGGGCGTAAGATGCAACGGCCATGACTTCCGCCGCATCACCCCTGTTCTCCGAAATCGCCATCGTGGGCGTCGGACTGATTGGTGGCTCCATCGCTGCTGCCGCCAAGCAGAACCGGCTGGCGAAGAACATCGTGGGGATCGGTCGGAGTGGAGAGCGATTGAGCGCAGCTCAGCAATCCGGACTTTTAGACGCCGTTTCGGTCGATATTGCTGCAACCGGGAGTTCCGACTTCATCGTTGTGTGCACTCCGGTGGATCGCATTGTCGCCGATGTCCGTGCTGTCTCAAGTTCCTCACGAAGTGGAGCGATCATCACCGATGTCGGAAGTGTCAAAGGGACGATTTGCCGGAGTCTGCACAACGGACTTCGGAAAGGCACCACATTCGTCGGTTCTCACCCGCTGGCAGGATCCGAGAAGAACGGTTGGGAGCATGCCGATGCAGACCTCTTCAAGGATCGATTGTGCGTCATCACACCCTGCCCCGGAGATGAAAAACCCGAAGTCCAAACGGTCGAAAGCTTCTGGCAGGCGATCGGCATGCGCACGCGACGCATGACCCCGGATGACCACGATCGGGCACTCGCAACCACCAGCCATCTGCCACACGCCGTCGCGTCCGCATTGGCTTCGATGTTGTCACCCGAGATACAGGACTTTGCTGCAACAGGATTCCGCGATACAACTCGGATTGCTGCTGGCGATCCGAGTATCTGGACAGGCATCTTCCTGCAAAACGCCGGCCCGGTTGCTGCCCAGATCGATGTGCTGATCGAACGCCTGCGTCAACTGCGTGATGCGGCATCTGAACAGAATGCGACCGCTCTGAATGCCCTGCTGAGAGAGGCCAAGCAAAACCGCGATCAGCTCTCCGAGTAGCTGATCCTTGGAAATCCCGGAGGCATGCTGGACCGGGCGGTTACTCTGAGACTTCCTTAACAACGCGGCGAATCCCCCCCATCACGCGGTCTTCGACGTTGGTCGCAAAGGGGGTCGGCACAAGTTGATGAATGATCCCGGAGCGACCTTCGTAGCCGCCTTCCATGAGGACGCGGTACGACGGCAGGTAGGCGAACACGTCGTTGCAGTAGCCGGCGACCCAGACGAGCGGCCCTGCGAACTCGACCTTCGGTTTGCGAGCGTAATCGACGACCGTCTCACCGCTGACGAAGATCATCACCAACTCGTCACCAAAACGGGCCGCCTGGAGCGGGCAGTTCTGCGTCGTGGCGATCTGGCCATGCTTGTCGAGTTGATCGAGCAGGTAACGGGCTTTGCGGTCTGGGTAACTGTCGTCCCCCGTGCGTTGGGCTTCGAGTTGCTCTCGGGTGGGCGGCGGTTCGAGGTCGAGCATGACTTCGGTATACGCGACACGTAAGGGACCGTGGACCTCGGTCTGCGGACTGTGGATGGCATGCTCAACAGCGTCCGCCAGTTCTCGTCCGTGCCGTTTGCAGTGGTCGAGACCTTCCGGACCGTGACGCGGGTACGGGTTCTGATCGCCGCCGCACCCCATCACAAACAGGGCCGTCGCACCGGGGTGCGCCTCTTCGAGATACTGATGAGCAAAACCGGCATAGTCGCCGCAATACTGATAGAAGGCGAGCGTCGTGTTGTGGCACGCATAGCCGAACAGAATGCCTCGCAGAGACTCATCCTCGCCCCGGATCAGCATCACGGGCACGTCATGATCCGTGACGCCCCCCGGATTCTGGGAGTTGACGTACTCCTTGCCCGACTCCACCCCAACCGGCAGGCGACGATTGCTGGCAAACAACGCTGCTGACTGACTCACTCCGATTGTGGACGGTTGCAAATCATCAATGGCCGCCCCCACGAGTTCGATCAGCTTGGGGATCAACTGCTCATCGATATACGCTTGCAACCTGGCTTCCTCGGCATCACTCAGGTGATGGAACACGATCCGCTCGATGGCGACCTCCGGAGCACAATGCGTATGCGAGACGTTGATGACCAGCCGCTCCTTGCTGAGCCCCCAACGTTCGTCGGTCCCCTTCGCCACCTGATCCGTCAGCCCCTGATAGACGGACCCCAGATCACACGTCACCAGCACCAGCCGCTCACCCCGCTCATCCTCAAACGCAACCGCCTTCGCAAACAGATCATGCACCTTCCCCTCAGCAGCATGATCCCGCGACCCATACCCGGACAACCAGGTCGGCGACTCCGGCGTGATGACCACACTCCCAAGGCCAACTTGCCACTCTGCGGCACTCGCAAAGTTCAAGAGTGAGAGGGATGCGATGGCGATTAAGCGTGCGATGTTTTTCATGGCGTGACGAAGGCTGAGAATGACGTTATGTCAGTCGAACCACTCGCGTTCGCTCTGGGAGTGCAAAATCACAAGTGAAGGTCGAGTGGGCAGATAAGTTTACGCGATCCAGTCGTCGATCACGTTTCCGGCGACGTCGGTCAGGCGGAAGTCGCGGCCTTGGAAGCGGTGGGTGAGTTTGAGGTGGTCGAGGCCGAAGAGTTTGAGGAGCGTGGCGTGCATGTCGTTGGGGTGGACCGGGTCCTTGACCACGCCCCAGCCGATTTCGTCGGTCTCGCCGTAGACCTGGCCTCCCTTGATGCCGCCCCCTGCAAAGAACCCACTGAACGCATAGGGGTGATGATCGCGACCGGTGACGCCTTCCCGTTTGTCGCGGTTCTCGCCGAGCGGGGTGCGGCCGAACTCGCCCCCCCAGACGACCATCGTCGAGTCGAGCAGGCCGCGCTGTTTCAGATCGTTGATCAGGGCAGCGATCGGCTGGTCGGCCATGCCCGCGTTGTAGGCCAACTCGTTGTCGAGATTGGAGTGGTGGTCCCACGAGGCGTGGATGATGTTGATAAACCGCACTCCCCGTTCGACCAGGCGGCGGGCGAGCAGGCAATTGCGGGCGAAGGAACCGTACGAACCTGGTCCGACGCCGCGCGAAGCATTGTGGTTCTTCGGCTCCTCGCGATTCACACCGTACTTGTCGAGCGTGTCCTGTGTCTCACTGGAGAGGTCGATCAGTTCCGGAGATGCTGTCTGCATGCGGAACGCCAGTTCGTAACTCGAAATCCGCGATGCGATCTCCGGGTCGTGCATGGTTGCGAATCGTTCGGAGTTCACCTCACGCAAGACGTCGAGCCCTTTACGCTGCAACTCGCTGGGTAGTCCGGCGGGGTTCTCCAGATTGAGCACCGGTTCCCCCTGATTGCGGAACAGGACACCCGCATGCACCGAGGGGAGGAACCCGCTTTGCCATAAAGTGGCACCGCCGGAAGACCCGCGGCCAGCCGTGAGGACGACGTACCCCGGCAGGTTTTGTGACTCACTCCCCAGCCCATAGGTCATCCACGATCCCATCGTGGGGAGGCCGAACGAGGCCCGTCCGCACTGCATCAGAAGCTGGCCCGGATGATGATTGAACTGGTCCGTATGCATCGAGCGAACGAGCAGGATGTCGTCAGCAACCGTGCCGATGTGGGGGAGCAGGTCGGACAGTTCCATCCCGCATTCGCCATGCTTCTGGAACGTGCGGCTGGTGGGTGCCATCAGCGTCGCCGTCTCCGGCTTGAGGAAGGCGAACCGGACCCCCTTGAGCATCGACTCGGGCATCGACTGGCCGTGCAGCTTCATCAACTCCGGCTTGGGATCGAACAGGTCAAGATGGCTGGGTGCTCCCGCCATGAAAATGAAGATGCACGCCTTCGCCTTCGCATCAAAGTGCGGCTGCTTCGGCGCGAGCGGGTTCACCGCATCGAGCGAGGTCGAGTCGTTGGCGAGCAAACCTTCATTGGTGAGCATCGACCCCAGGCCGACGGCCCCCAAGCCACTGGCAGAGGAGAGCAGGAATTCACGTCGGCTACGCGCTGCCTGCTGAAATGCAAGCTCGCGAAAGTTCTCACTTCTCATGATGCATCCCTCGTTCTGTGCACTGATCACTACAGCATACCACGGAATTCCGGTGTCCCCCAAGCGACAGCGGCATTCTGCCCGCGAACAATGTGAATGCGGAGATGGACATTCCGCCTTACATCGTTGACAATCGCTTACACGTGTAGTCTAATTGTAGGAGGGGATTCAGAGTACCGGGTCATTCACAGGAGTTGATGTGTCCGATTCATCGCCTTCACATTCTATCTCACCGGCGGAGTGGGAAGTCATGAAGACTCTCTGGGAGCAGGGACCGCTCGCGGCGAGGGACGTGTATGCGGCCCTCCCCGACGGGCATGGTTGGGCCTACAAGACCGTCAAGACCTTGCTGTCGCGGCTCGTGGCGAAAGGCGCCCTCGATTACGACCAGATCGGCAATTCCTATCTCTATCGTGCAAATGTGGCTCAGGAGGAAGTCTCGCGTCAGGAAGTACGTAGCGTCCTCTCGCGAATCATGAGTAAATCGATCTCTCCGGTGCTGGCTCACATGATTGAGGAGGCCGACCTGTCGAGCGAAGAGATCACGCAACTGCAGGAGACGCTCCGGAAGAAGAGTCTCCGGAAAGATTCCGGCAGATCCTCGCGAAGGAAGTCGTCATGAACTCGTTCGCCGGATTTGCGTGGGGATGGGCCGAGTGGGCTATGACAGCCGGATGGCAGTTCACGATCGTTGTGGCAATTGTCGCAATCTTATGTTTAGGACTCCGGTATGCCTCGCCCCGGCTGCGACACAGCTTGTGGGTTCTCGCACTCCTCAAATTGCTCCTGCCGACATCGTTGTGGTTGCCTTGGAGTCTGGTGAACTGGCCAATCATGTCCACCATCGCAGCGGTGCCATCGTTCGAGGTGCTGGAACGACAGATGCGGCCATCAGCGTCAATGCTGCCGATCTTGGGAGGTTCTCAGCAAGCAGGAATTGATCGTGGCCAATCGAATGAAGTGGCACCAACCCAGTCTGGTTCAGGCCGTTGGGTGATGGGCCTGATGAGTGTCTGGGCGATCGTTGCATTGGCCTACTGGGGG
The DNA here is from genome assembly GCA_020426325.1 of Planctomycetaceae bacterium. Lineage (GTDB taxonomy): Bacteria > Planctomycetota > Planctomycetia > Planctomycetales > Planctomycetaceae > JAHBXU01. Next base: position 25,494 of record JAGQQG010000055.1, read on the forward strand.
GTGAGTGCCTGGAGTTACCGCCGTCTGTTGAGAGATGTTGCTCGGATGCCGTCCATTGATGAGGGTCCGCTACGCATCGAGTTCGAACGACTTGTCCAATTGTTAGAGCTAACTTGTGTTGCCGATCTCCATGTCACCGATCAAGTTTCCAGCCCGTTTCTGTTGGGAGCATGGAGTCCAAGGATCGTGATCCCCAAGGCCATGATTGATGAACTGAGTTCCGACGAGTTGAGCGTTGTGCTGGCTCACGAGTTGATGCATTGGCGTCGACGGGATACCTGGATCGGGTTCCTCCAGGTGCTGGTTCAGGGACTCTTCTGGTGGCACCCTCTCGTGTGGTGGGCGGCTGCCCAACTCCAGCACGAACGTGAGAGCGCTTGTGATGATGCGGTCGTCAGGTCGGGCACTGTTCTGCCTCAGCAGTATGGCGAAGTCATGCTCCGAGTCTTGACCGTCGCTCGTGGAAGGTCGTCTATGCCGGGCATTCAGGTGGGTGTCTTTGAACGCGGTTCACATCTTCAACAACGATTGGAGGACGTTATGTCGTTTCATCCGAACAAGCGGCGTTTTGGTTGGGCTTCTCGCGGATTGCTTCTGCTGTTTTCCATATTGGTGTTGCCGATGGCGCCCCGTGCAGCCGAGCCTGAAGCGGCGTTGAGCGCTCAGCCAACTGCTGATGCGGAACAAAATCAGGAGGCAAAACAGACCCCTTGGCCTCAATTGATCGAGACGGAGCCGAAGACCGGCACGACCGGTGTGGACGCGGGGCTGTCGGAGATTCGTGTCACCTTTGACCGCGACATGGGCAAGGGAATGAGCTGGACTGGCGGTCCGCCGTTGTTCCCTCCGGTCGACAAAAGCCGGAAGGCACAATGGATCGACGACCGCACGTGCGTACTACCCGTGAAACTCAAGCGTGGCGAATATTATCGGCTCGGCATCAACTCGACGAGCCATCAGAACTTTAAGAGCACAGACGGCGTGGCTGCTCCGTCGTCCGTGATCGCGTTCTCAACAGCGGGGTCAAATGCGGCGACCGAGCGACGGGCGAAGGTCCCGACCATTGTCGAGCTTGAACCTGCAAACGGTGCGACCGATGTGGACAGTGCCACGATAGCCTTGCGGGTTACTTTCGACACGCCGATGGGGGAAGGGATGTCCTGGACGGGCGGCGGAGAGGACTTCCCGCAATCTCGTGGGGGTGAGCGGGCTCACTGGTCCAAGGATGGTCGCACTTGCATTCTCCCTGTCCAACTGAACCCGGACCATGAATACCACTTGGGGCTCAACAGCGTGCATCACATCAACTTCCAAAGCAAATGGGGCGTGCCGATCGAACCAGTGGTCTATTCGTTCAAGACACGCCAGGAATAGCTACACGGCCAGGGAACGGATTGACCACCCGTGCGATGTCTCACATTGATTCCCTCCAGATTCAGCAGCGATGCCCTGTCACCTCATTGTTTCTTCCGTTTCAGGACAAACCTTGAGGTGACACCATTCTGTTGTGTGATTGTCCCCTGCCAGTGACCAGGCTTCGTTCGTTCCACGATGGCCAAGCTTTGCCCGTACTTGCGGTGGTTCGAGAACGTGAGGACGAGTCGCCCTTGTTCATCGAATGAGGCGACACCAACCTGTTGAGGCGGTTTGACGTTGAGGTGCATGATCTTGCCGTCCTGGATCAGCACCGCCCCTTCCACGGCTCCGCCACCCGAGTTCTTGAACGCCCGAAACTCCGACTTCGCCAGCAACTTCTGCTGGGCCTCATCCGCCCCCGCCGCAACCCCGACCAGCACGACGACGAAGGCCAGTGCACTCAACCACGTTCGCCACCGGGGAGAGCTCGTCATCGTTTGACCCTTAAAAAGTTGGGAGAATTCCAAATCAGCCGTGCCAACGGCACTGTACATTCATCGCAACCAGCATGCCATCAGGTGACCAGGTCTGAAGCGACGGCAGGACCAACGACCCGTATGGGTGACTCTTCACGTCACGACGTGAGTTGCAAGACCAGTCATCGCGTCTACCCGCAATCGCCGGGGCTTCCTTCCCGCTGGTCAGTCCAGCCCCGGCCACTCGCCGCTAGATGGAGTATCCGAGGGCTGTTCGCTCTCATCCTCATCGTCTCCGCCCCAATACTCGGACTCTTCTACCATCCCGTACTTTTCGGCGGCTCTTGGGTCCATGGTCATTAGGTGTGCGTAGTCGTCGCCGATTCCACCATCATCATCGAGTACGACCCCATCCTTTCGCATCTGCTCAAGTTGATCAGCTGCGGATCGTAACATACGAATCATGTCCTCTATCGATTTCGCCTCAGCGGTCAGCCATTTATTCCGCCAAGTCGTGACATACCGCTTTCTGGCTTCACTCCACAAATCCTCGAACTTACCTCGGACTGAAGCATCCAATTGGTTGGCAAAGTCGATCGGGAGGTTGACAGTCTTTATGAGTTCGAGCACGTCGGAGAGGTCTTTGAGCCTTCCCGGATTCGTCATTCCAGAGGCTAGTTTGAGTTCTACGAGTTTTGGCAGATTAATGTAGTTGATCCCGTCTGCCTCAAAGCTAAAGGACAGTGGCTCTGGGAAGGAAACGGGCTTCGGCTTGCCATCGCCAGGATAATCGCCCGCTGTAAGGAATTCGATTCGAACTCCCAGCTGAGTATCGCGTAGGTGCTTGCTGTTCGTAAACGGGGGAAGATAACCGAGACCGCTCAGTTTGTGGTGGATAGTCTTGAGGTCGTCCTTGTTAACCAGAAGATCGACATCTTCAGTGAAGCGGCGCAGGCCGTGCCGGAATAACGCCATGCCACCGACGACCGCATACGGGATACCAAGCTCATTAAGCCGGGACGTGACTTTGTGGAGGGCTTCGAATACGGCGCTGCTCTCCTCGAAATGTCGGCTTCCCTCACTCAATGCCCACCTCAGATCACGGTTAAGTCGCTCTTCATAAATCGGAATATCGGGCGATTGCGAGACGATGGTTGTGTGTGCGTGTTCCGGCACTTTGCTGCGAGTTCGTTGTGTCCCGGGATCAGCCATAGCCGCACAAACCGTTAATTCAGGTGATCAGCGCAATGCGTCGAAGCATTGGATGCTGCCCCGCTCTCACCACACCATATGGATCATCGCAAAGATGAAACGTGATCACCGCCGAACTCCTGTGAACGTTCGGCGGCCAAACTTTCAACTCGTTGACTCTGGTCCGTGAGAATCCAACAATTAGAACAGTAACGCCGGTTTCGTGAGGCGTCAAATATTTTGCTGACCATTGATCTGGGCATACGTGAGATCAGGCATTTGTCGTTAGCAAATCGTCAAAGCTCCAATGGAAAGTTCGTCAGTCGTTCGACGCCATCAGCCGTGACAAGATAGTCCTGCTCCAGTCGTATCCCCGCTCGGAGGTCATCTGTGTACAGGCCCGGTTCGGCGGTGAAGGTGTCGCCTGCTTCAAACTGGTCGTTCCAGTGGGGGTTGAGGTGGGGGGCTTCGTGGGGGAACAGGCCGAAGCCGTGGCCGAGGTGGTGGGGGAAGCCGCCGGGCAGGTGGGCGTCGAGCATGGCCTTCGCCTGCGCGAACAGGTCGCGGGCGGAGGTGCCAGGGCGGACGGTTTGCTCGACCAAGTCGAGGACGGCGACGATCGCTTCCCAGGCCTGCTGCTGGGCGTCGGTCGGTTGGCCGGAGACGGCGATCGTGCGGCAGTTGTCTGCGTAGTAGCCTCGATAACACGGACCCAGATCGAGGACGAACAATTCACCCGCCTGAGCAGGCCGATCACGAGGCGGACCGCCGGGTGAGTTGCATTGGTAGTCGTTGCCCAGCGCGACCAATGGCTCGCCAGCGACATTGACCGCAGCCGCGTGCAGTTCGCTGAATACCTGTAGCTCGGTGATGCCCGGCGTGATGATCTCCCTCGCCCGGGCATACATGGCCTCCGTGCAGTCGACAGCCCGACGGATCATGGCCAGTTCGTCCGGGTCCTTGCGTCGCCGCAGTTGCCAGAGCGTGGGGTCGAGATCGACGAGCCGATCGTTCGATGCGGAGTCGATGCCGAAGGCTGACAGAACGTGCGGACTGGGAGCAGCGTGTTCGATCCCCAGTCGTTCCCGCTCACGACCGACCGTGTCAGCCAGCAACTTCGTGGCGACGGCTAACTGCTCCTGCCGCAGCGTGCAGTGCCACTGCGCCTCGAACGTCACGATGCGATCGGCCGCGGCATGTTCCGGTTCCTCGTTCGGAGCCGCGAGCGTACATTTCCCGTCCGCCTCAAGGCTGACAGCCGCCTGCATCAACCGATGCGGTCGAAATCCAGTCAGCCATTGCACGTTCTCATGCGAAACGATCACGGCCCGATCGATGGAGTGCTTGGCGAGTTGTTCGCACAACCGTTCTTGCCGAGCGCGACAGTGGGCGGGATCGAGATTGAGAGGTTCGAGAGACATGTCAGCGTTTGTAATCCGGTGATCGTGATCGTTCAACGGTGGCGGTCGGCGTTGCCTCCCGGCTAACCTGTGAGCGCGTCGTCGTTAGCCGCGAGCCAACGGCGAGCGCCTCGGTGCGGTGACTTCAACTCATTACGATGTCAAACATGAAACGAATTCTCGTCGTTGGTGGCGGCTCGATTGGTGAGCGGCATGTGCGTTGTTTTGGGCGGACGGGGCGCGCGGACGTCGCGCTGTGTGAGATGAACGATGCCGTGCGAGAGCGGGTGGCGCAGACGTATGACCTGCGGGCGTCGTACGCATCACTGGAGGATGCCCTCAATGACACTCACGATGCAGCCGTAATCTGCACGCCGGCTCATCTGCACGTGCCGATGGCGATGCAGCTGGCAGAGCGCGAGATCGGGCTGCTGATCGAGAAACCGGTGAGCGTGTCGCTGGAGGGGGTCGACAGGTTGGCCGCGTTCGTCAGCGAGAAACAGGTGCCGACGGCAGTCGCGTACACGCTGCGGGCACATCCGGCGTTGATCGCAGTGAAAGCCGTCTTGGACGAACAGCGGTACGGTCGTGTGTTGGAGGTGGTGGTCGTGTCCGGTCAGCACTTCCCCTTCTATCGTCCTGCGTATCGGGAGACGTATTACACCCGTCACGAATCGGGAGGCGGTGCCATTCAGGACGCTTTGACACACATGATGAACGCAGCCGAGTGGCTGGTCGGACCCGTCACGCGGTTGGTGGCGGACGCGGAGCACTGTCTGCTTGAAGGGGTCGAGGTCGAGGATACGGCTCACGTCATCACGCGACATGGCGACGTGCTGGGCTCGTTCAGTTTGAATCAACATCAGGCTGCTAACGAGTCGACGCTGACGATCGTCTGTGAGCGGGGCACGATCCGAGTCGAGATGCATCGCCGTCGCTGGCTGTCGTGCGTCGAGCCGGACGCGGACTGGACCGTCGAGGGAGAGTTCGAGTTGGAACGGGACGACATGTTCGTGACGCAGGCGAACCGCTTCATGGACTTCCTGGATGGCAAGGCCGAGCCGGGCTGCACTCTGGCGGAAGGGATTCAGACGTTGCGAGTCAATCTGGCAGCACTGCAATCGGTGCGTGAGGGAAGCTGGGTAGACATCTAACGATGCGGAAGTGGGAATGCGGAACGCGGATCAGTAGAATCGCGACCGCTGACTTCCGCATTCCCCGTTCCGCATTTCGACTTCTCATGACTGAACCAACACTGAAAGAATTGTTTGATCTGACCGGACGCGTGGCGCTCATCACGGGTGGGTCGGGGTATCTGGGGTCCGCGTTCTCGAACGCATTGGCGGAGGCGGGGGCGACCGTTGTCGTCGGCAGCCGTGACGCTGAGCGGGCTCAAAGTGTGGCCGACGGATTGGTGTCGCCGCAGGGGCAGACGCATCGCGGCGTGAAGTTGGATCAACTGGATGAGCCGTCGCTACACGCGGGGTTCGACGCGGCTGTCGAGGCTGCTGGGAAGGTGGATATCCTGGTCAACAATGGCCAAAAGGGTCATGCGATGGACCTCACCAACGTGACCGGCGAGGCATTCAGCACGGACCTGCAGAACGTAACCGCCTACTTCCTGCTCGCGCGTCGGCTGCACGATCATGTCGTCGAGCGGCAGGCTCCCGGCACGGTGGTGATGATCGGCTCGATGTACGGTGTCGTTGGTTCCTACCCCGATGCTTATGAAGGAGTCTGCACAGCAAGCCCTGTGCAATATCACGCGCTCAAGGGAGGCATCGTCCACATGACGCGGCATCTGGCCGTCTACTGGGCGCGAGAGAACGTGCGCGTGAACTGCCTCAGCCCCGGACCGTTCCCCAACGAGCCGACCGTTCCCGCTGAGATGGTCGAACGATTGAACACGAAGAGCCCTATGAAACGTATGGGCCTGCCGCACGAACTCAAGGGGGCGCTGTTGTTGCTCGCGAGTGATGCGGGCAGCTACATCACCGGTCAGAACCTGCTCGTTGACGGCGGCTGGACGTCATGGTAGCTGAACTCGCCAGAGTTCAGATTGCGCTGGCTCGAACGACTGAATTCTGGCGAATCCAGCTACGTTGGTCGGGTAACCATATCGACCAATTCTCGGGCGTTGTCATGGAACATCTTTCGGATATCGTCTGATGAGAGTCCGACCGCGTCAGCGGCGCGTTTCATGGCTCGCAGTTGTTCGTAGCGGGTGAACGTCATGCGGGGGTCGCAATGGGTGAGGTTGAGGCTGTGATTCTCTTCGGAGAGGTAGGCCCAGCCGTAGCCGAAGGAGACATACTTGCCTCGCAGGATGCCGACGGGCACATCATCGCTGCCGTACATGACTCGTTCGACACCAACCGTGCGGAGCAGGGCTGCCATCGCATCCGACTCGCAGACAGAGGAGGTGTCGAACCAGGTGTTGGGCATGTCGCGGAGGCGGTCGCCGGCTCGCTCGATGGGCCATGAGGAATAGCTGCGGGCACAATGGGCGAGAATCCACTTCGCCCCAGGGTACTGCTGAGTGAGCCGTACCAGATCATCGAGGTTCTGCGAGTCACCGATGCCGTGAGAGCGAGAGAGGTGCATCATAATCAGCAGCCCGTGACGATCAGCAACAGCGATCTGATGCTCGGGCAGAAAGTCCGTGATGCGACAGTGAACCGCGTCTCCCGTCGAGGAAAAGAAACGATAGGGTTTCAAGCCGATCAGTTCGGTTGATTGGATCGTGGCTTCGACGTCTTCCGCAGTCATCTCCGGGTGGACGAGCATCAAACCGGCAGAGTCTGCGTGCGGCTGGAGTTCGTTGGCCAGGAACTCGTTCGAGCCATCAAAGTTGCATCCGCCTGAGAATGGGAACGGAAACGACAACCGCTCGACATGGCGGCCCGGCATCAACAAGCGGTCGCACTCGTCGAGCATCGCGAACGTGACGTCCTCAAACCCCGGCTTCACGAACCGACGATACGGGCCAGACTCCTTCTCGGGATCAGTATGAAAGGCCCAGCGGTAGATGTGCGTGTGGGCATCGAAGACTTGTGCTGGCACGAAGTCGGCGAGTTCTTCGTCCCAGATCCTTCGATCAAGGTCGGTCAGTTCGAGTAACTCTGTCACGTTGTGGCCAGTCCCATCTCGCAGTGCTGCGAATTCATCGAAGCCTCGTAACGCGAGAAGGCTTCCTCGTCCCGCACGCAACTTTCGCCCCGGAAGACCATCGCAAAGGCGCGACGATCTCGGGCTGACGAACGATTCGCCTCGGCTCTGTGGATGGTCTCCCCGTGGTGAACGATCAGGTCGTTCGGAGCCAGATGCATCTCGACTTCACGAGCCTCGTCGTCTGGACCATAGTCGAAGATACCCTGAGAGAAACCGAGCACCCTGGTCTTCAGGTGAGGACGGATGCCTTCGAGATGCGAGCCACGCACATAGCGCAGGCAGCCGTTCTCGGCATCGACGTGATCCAGTGCGAGCCACATGGTGAGCACGTTTGCCGGTCGTAGACAGAAATAGAAGTTGTCCTGATGAGGTGGCGTGGGATGATCGGTGCCTCGCGGTTTGTTAAACCACTCCGGGTCCTTTGCGTCACACGGTTCGCCGATAAGTTCGGTGGCCAACTCCCGCCAGCGTGGATGCTCGTGATAATTGGCGAAAAACGGATGGTGCTTCATGTGTTGAAGCTGCTTGAGCGTCTCCGTCCGCGACTTATCGTGATAGAACGCGTCGCTGTCTGGCAGCGTGGGCACGATCTCTCTGATGTAAAAGTCGAGTTGATTCTGCAACTCGTTGAACTCCTCAACCGGGAGAAAGTCACGCACGACCACGAAGCCGTCGCGGTCATATTGCTCTTTGAGGGGTGATGCTGTCATGTCAGGTGCTCTCACAATTCAGGAGACAAGTCGTCGAAACACGTCTTGCTTGAGTTCACATTCCAATCGCTGTTTGACATCGCCTTTCACAAGGGCATCGGTGATGATCGCGAACACATCACGGGCAGCCTCGACGGTCTGCTTGACCTCTGCGGGACCTTGTGCGGCGTTGAGGTAGAACGAGGTGTACCCGTGACAGCCCCGCTTGGCCATCTCCTGAATGTACAACGTCGAGACCTGTCGCGCGAGAGTGGCGTCCTCGATGTCGAATGACAACTGCGGATGAACACTGACTCCACCACATTGAACGGAAGCACCGGTTTCTTCGGCAGTCGCATTGAGTTGAGATTGAATTGTCGTGCCGAGTTGATCAAGTTGCTCGGGAACGTTGCGGCGAGCGACTTCTCGTAGTGTCGTGAGGGCAGCACGCAGACCGATCGTGTCGCTCCAGTAGGTGCTGGAGATGAACATGTTGGCTGCCGGTTCCATGACCCAGCGGCGACCGACGACGGCGCCCATCGGGTATCCGTTGGAGATGGACTTCGCGAACACGGCCATGTCCGGCTCGACGCCGAGCACGGGCTGCACACCGCCGGGAGAGAAGCGGAAGCCGGTCGAAACTTCGTCGAAAATCAGCACGACTCCTGCGTCGCTCGCCAGCTTGCGGACGTCTGCCAGATACCCTTCCGGCGGCCAGTTGGACCGCAGCGGCTCCATGATGATGGCTGCGACCTGACCCTTGTGTTGATTCAGCAGGTCAGCCAGCGCGGCTGCATCGCCGTAGGGGAACGGGATCGCTGTGCCCTCCAGACACTTGGGAACTCCGGTCGGATCGATGCCGGGGAACAGATGCGAGTCGAGAGATTTGTCAGCTTGCAGGTTGGCTGCGAGGTACCAGTCGTGCCAGCCGTGATAGCCGCTGAACAGAATCTTGTCGCGGCCAGTCGTTCCCCGGGCGATGCGGACCGCCACGGCACAGGCATCCCCGCCTCCTTTAGCATACCGCACCATCTCGGCACAGGGAATGAGGTTGACCAGTTCCTCGGCCAGTTCGACTTCGAGTTCGTGATTGATCGAATAAATGGTCCCCTTGCCGATCTGCTCGCGGACTGCCTCATCGACGACCGGGTCGGCATATCCGAGGATGATGGCCCCGATGCCACTGACCCAGTCGATGTACTCGTTGCCGTCAACGTCCGTGAAGCGGGCCCCTTTCGCACTCGCGGCATACGCCGGAGAGACGCTGTAGGCGAACTTCGACGGACGACGGCTGAGCAACTGTGTGCCACCGGGGATGAGGTGACAGGCCCGTTTGTACATCTGCATCGATCGTTCAACGCTGTGCGTTTTTTGCGTCTCGTCCTGTAAATTGAGTCGTCCCAGTCCTTCGTCATTGAAGCCACGGTTGACGATCGTTTGGGGCAGTCTTCCCTGAAGCACGTTGGCGACGTTCTTTGATACGATCACCCACAGGTCGGCCAATGCGTCCGGCGAAGAAGCCGCACAGTGCGGTGTGAGGATCACGTTGGGGAGCGAGAACAACGGATGAAGTGGTACCGGTAGCGGCTCGACAGGGAAGACGTCGAGAGCGGCACCCCTCATCCGCTTGTTGACAAGGGCGTCGTACAACGCATCGATGTCCACGATCGGTCCACGGGCCGTGTTGATCAGACAGGCTGTCGGCTTCATGAGCCGTAGCGAGTTCTCTTTAATGAGCGATCGCGTCTGGCGGGTCAGCGGACAGTGTAACGAGACGTGATCCGACTCACTCATCAGGGTCTCAAAGTCGACCAGTTCTGCACCGACCGTCGCGGCGTCCCGTTCAGAGACCACAGGATCAAACGCGAGCAAGCGACCGATGAGTGGTCTGACCCGTCGTGCAAACGCTCGGCCTAACCGACCGAGTCCAACGATCCCGACAGTCTGGAGGCTCAGGCGTCGTGTGGGTGGATTGAGTCGAGGGAGCCATTCTCCCCGAAGGAGTCGATGCTGATGCAGTGGCAATTGCTGATGCAGGCCCAGCAACATCGCAAGTGCGTGATTGGCAACCTCTTCGTCACAGAAGCCGGCCCCATTCGCCACGATGATGCCCAGTCGCGTGGCCGCTTCGACGTCGACACTGTCGTAACCCACGGCAACGCGCTGCAGCAGCACGCACTGCTTGAGTTCTCCCAACACACGTTCGTTGAAAGGATGCGTATCACCGATCGAGACCACGATCTCCGCATCATGACACTTGGCAATCAACTCGTCTTCTGTGCGACAAGTCGCGAGCGTAATGTCTCCACCCAGCGCTCGCCATCCGTCAAGATCGAGTGCATGCTCCCGATCTATCAGCAGTTCATCAACAAGTGCGATCTTGGTCATCAGACGTTGCCATTCAGGGCACGAAGGTGGTTGTTGGCAAAGACGTCCGCGAGAGCGTCCTCATCTGAGATCATGCGGCGAAGGAATTGCTGCAGTTGCATGCTGTAGCACATGCCGTCGAAGTTCTCGCCCTTACCGTCGCGGCAGGGACAATCGCTACCGAATAAAATCTGCTTGCGGTGGCGTTCGAGGAATCCCCCCGTGAAGTCTTCGTCTCGCGAGAGAGCGTTGAAGCCGCTTCCGGCGGAGAGGTCCGCGTACAGGTTGGGGTAGTCGCTGAGCAGACGATCGAGCAGTCCTCCCGGTTTGACGGGACCGGTGGGGTAGAGATTTTCCGTCGGAACATCCGCACTGATATTCGCCCACCAGGATTGGGCATGCCCGATGATCCGCACTTGTTTGTACTTCTTGAGGTACGGCTCCAGGTCCTCCTGAATTCCCTGGTTGTAGCCTCCCTTGCCGTCCTGAAAGTGGATCGTGATCGGCCAGTTGAGTTCATCACACAATGCGATGACTGCTTCGACGCGTTTGTCCTTCAGCGGCACATGCTCTTTCTGCTCGCCGATCCCACGGCAGCCAAGCAGATGGTAAGCACGAATGCGTTCCAGCACGTCGGGCTGCCGGATGTCGGTCTGACAGAATGGAATGATTCGCTCGGGATAGCTGAAGTAGGCGTGCAGGACGGTCTCAGAGTGAAGCGTCACTCCCCCTTCACCGGTTTCCAGCGGCAGGATGAACGCCTGCGTCGTGCCGGTCGCATCCATGTGCCGAATCGTATCCTCAATCGACCGATCGAAGTGGTTGATGTGCAGATGACAGTCGATCAACTGCGGCTTCGGAGGCGTTTCCTCCTCGATCTCTGTGGCTGTTTCGTCGTCGGCTGAGACCTGCCTGGCTGCCATTGCAGCAAGACCGGCAGCGGAGGAGGCCAGAAAGTGACGTCGGGAGAGGAGCGATTGATCGGGCATGATGGTGTCTCTCAGCGGGATGTCTGTCAGCCTGATATCGTAGCGAGAAACTCCGTAGTCGACACGTCTACTGCCGATCAACCATGGAGCATTTGCTCATTGGAGGCCATTCGTTCGGGCAAGTGAGTTCGTATTCGTATGGACCACAGATTTCACGGATGACACGGATTTCCCGTGAGTAGACCAACAGTTAACGGAGGGCACATCCTGACCTACCATCGCAAAGTCCCCAAGACCGGTCCGTCGATTCACAACTACTCTCGTGTGACACCCGATCGCGTGGTAGACTGAAATGTCGTTTTCGGCTCCTTGCCCAGCCGGGTCGATTGTGTTTTCGGGTCCATTGTGGAATCAGAGATGACGAGATTACAACGTCGTTCCCATGCTGTCGAACACTCCCTCGGACTCTCAGGAGCGGGCATGACTCCCCCCCCGAGCGACCTGATTCGGATTGGCTCACGACGCTGGTTTCTGCAGACGGGGCTCGCAGCACTGGGCGGGTTGACACTGCCTCAGTTGCTGCACGCGCGTGAACTGGCGGCTGCTTCGAATGCGAACGGTGGTCGCAAAGCGGTCATTCTGTTCTGGCTGTCGGGTGGACCAAGCCAACTCGATATGTGGGACCCGAAGCCCGGCGCTCCGGTCGAAGTTCGGGGTCCGTTCGCACCAATCAGTACGGCCCTCTCAGGAGTGCAGTTCTCTGAGCACCTGCCGTTACAGGCGTCCATCGCAGACAAGTTGTCCATCATTCGATCGGTCGATTGTACCGCGAGCAATCATACGCCCATCACGCTGCAAGCGGGCAACCCCCTTGCCCGACGAACGAACGACGGCCGGGACGGGGCCGGCTATCCGTCCATGGGATCGATCGCTGCCAAGTTTCGTGGAGCGAATGACCCTGAATTGCCCGCCTTTGTCGGACTGGCCGACTCCTGGGCAGCAGACGTCTACGGCGCCGGGCAGATGGGATCGCAGTATGAACCGGTCAAGGGACTCGAACTGGCCGGTAAGTTCAACCTGCCGGAAGGAGTCGAGGTGCCGCGGCTCGGTGATCGCAATGACCTCCGTCAGCAACTGGATGGATTGCGACGTGGACTGGACCAGCACCAGACGCTCGATAAGGTCGACCGCTACACGCAACAGGCGTATGACATGGTCCTCTCGGGTCGTGTCCAGCAGGCGTTCAACCTCGATGACGAGACCGACGCCACGCGCGACGAGTACGGGCGAGTGAGCGTCGGCGAGAAGGCACTCCTCGCACGACGGCTGGTCGAGGCGGGCGTGACCTTCGTGCTCGTCAGTGGAGCCTGGGGTTACTTCGATCATCACGGCGACGACGTCCGCTGGGGCGGCATCGAGAAAGGGCTCAAACCACTCCTCCCCCGCGTCGACCGGGCGCTCTACGCACTCATCAATGACCTCGAACAACGCGGGCTGCTAGACGACACCTTCGTGATGATGATGGGCGAATTCGGTCGCACACCAGTCATCAACGAGAAGGCGGGACGTCACCACTGGACCAATATCATGTCGATGGTCGTCGCTGGCGGCGGGACGCCCACCGGTCAGGTCATCGGCAGCAGCGACGATCGCGGCGCAACGATCAAAAGCGGCATCGTCCGTCCGCAGGATCTCGCAGCAACCACGTTCAAACACCTCGGCATCGACCTCGACGCCCACTGGGTCAATCCCCGCGGCCGACCCACCCCCATCGTGCCTGAAGGAGGACGGCCGATCCCCGAACTCGTGTGACGAATCGAATGCCTGTGCCTGACCGTCCTCACAATCTGACGCGTCGCAGCCTGCTTGGTCGGGGCGTGGGGCTTTCGTTGGGTGGCCTGCATGCGGCGTGGGTGAATCAGTTGCGGGCATCGAATGACACGGTTGCGATGCCCAAGGCGAGGTCGTGTGTGTTCATCTTTCTGTTCGGCGGGCCATCGCACATTGACTTGTGGGACATGAAGCCGGATGCACCGAGTGAGGTGCGTGGCGAATTCGACCCGATCGCGACCAACGTGCCCGGCATCTTTGTGAGTGAGCATCTCCCGTTACTTGCCGGGCAGATGGACAAGTTGTGTCTCCTTCGGTCGATGACGCATCAGATGCCCGTGCATGGACCGGCGTGCAGTGAGATCTACTCGGGACGTCCCTACTTCGGTGCCCCAGTGACGGATCAGGCCCGCGAGGAAGACTGGCCGTCGATTGCCTCACTCGTGCATCGCTATGGCCAACCGCACGGGGGACTGCCGCACTCGATCGTGCTGCCGTGGTACACACAGTTCGTGGGTCAGGACCGCCGTATCGCAGGACAGACGGGCGGGCGCATGGGGGACCACTTCGACCCATTTCTTGTCGAAGGCGATTTCACCTCTCCCGACTTCCGCATGGATGCACTGCGATTGCCGGAAAACATCAGCCGCGATCGCTTTCAACGCCGTCTCGATCTCCGCAGCCGCATCACCTCCTTCGGTGAGCATGACCCGCGAGCGACCCATCAGACGCACGTGACCGAGAGCAACTTTCAGTCAGCAGCAGCCCTCGTTGAGAGAACCGAAGCGGCAGGCGTGCTGGATCTCACCGGCGAATCGACGACGCTTCGTGAACAGTACGGGATGACGAAGTTTGGCCAGAGCCTGCTGATGGCGCGCAGGCTTGTTGAGGCCGATGTTTCGCTCGTGACGGTCAACTGGGACGACGACACTCGCAACGACAAAGTCTCCCCTCACTGGGACACTCATCACAACAATTTCGCCAAGTTGAAGGACAACCTCTGCCCGCCGTTCGACCGCGCCATGTCGACCTTTCTTGCAGACCTCGACCAACGGGGGCTGCTGGAGTCGACAATGGTAATCGCACTGGGCGAGTTCGGTCGCACACCGAAGATCGGCCTCATCACCCAAAATGGAATGACCGAACCGACCGGCCGTGACCATTGGCCGCACGCGTTCACAGCCCTTGTCGCCGGTGGCGGAGTCAGCGGAGGACAGGTCCACGGCTCCACCACCCCCAACGGCGGCTACGTCGAAGACAATGCTGTCACCCCCGCCGACCTCTCAGCGACGATCCTCAAACACCTCGGCATCGACCAGTTGCAGGAATACGACGACGGCTTCCTCCAAATCCGCCAGCGTCTCTCAACAGGACGAACTGTGGAATTCGCCTGACTCCTTGCCATGCAAGAAAGTTCGTGGTCTCAACCGGTAACTAAAAGGATCACTCAGCTGGATCGCTTTGGGCGCCTTCCTTGATCGCGAACAGGGTCGATTTGTTCGAGATGAACAGCACGCCGTTGGCGACGACCGGGGTCGAGTAGACCGAGTTGTTCATGCTGACCTCGGCGATCGGTTCGTTGGACTCGGTCGAGTGTTCGAAGATCGCAACGTCGCCGTCCTCGTCCCCGATGTACACATGGCCGTCCACGATGAGCGGAGAACCCCAGGCTTGAGCGAAGAGGTCGTACGTCCAGTACGGTTCACCCGTGCGGGCGTTGAGGCAGTGAAACAGACCGCTGAAATCTGAGATGTAGAGGATGTCATCCTTGATGGCGACGGTGCCGCAGGAGCGGTGCATCTCCTCTTCCCAGTCAATCTCGCCGTTATCATTGGTGTCGCCGCCTGTATAGTGCCAAATCTCCGCGGAGTCCGGATTCTCGACGGTCTGCTCATCGGCGTTCACGTTGACGGCCTGCAAGCGGCGGTGAGGCAGAATCTTGCCATCTTTGTCCTCTGCGAGGGTCGGGCTGACATCAGAACCGTCAGTCTTCTTGAGCGGGTCAATACACCAGAGGTGGCCGAGCCCTTCTCCGTGCTCGGGGTCCTGTCCAACAGCGACATAGACCATGCCATCATAAACGACAGGAGTGGCGATGATGTTGTTTCGAGTCCCGGCTCCACCGAGTTCCCATTTGGTTTCCTTGGGGTTGCAGTCGAACTTCCACAGCAACTTGGCATTACCCGCACCATCGCCTGCCGGGACAAAACTGTACAGCCAGCCATCGCCACCGGCGAAGAGGACCTGTTCGGTGTCGCCGAACCTGGCGTAGGTGGGGGACGACCATTGGCCGTGGAGAATGTTGGTTCCGGGTGATTTGTCGGTCCAGAGAACTTCGCCCGTGTTTTTGTTCATGGCCATGAAGCTGGGAGCCCCGGGAGCGGGGATATTGATGTGTGATTCATCGACCCCGTTGGACGTATTGACGAGCAGGATGTCGCCGACGCACGTGACCGAGCAACTGCACAT